>DASZRI010000285.1:0-6516 GCA_035549215.1 Gemmatimonadaceae bacterium
GCGCGCATCGCACAGCTCGGGATCGTCGCCTACGCCGCGTCGCTCATCCTCATCGGATCCGGCGACAGCGGCTGCGATACTGCGACCAGCCCCGCGTCGCCGGACAACAGCACCTTACTCGCCCAGTACGACCTCTGGCCGCAGAGCTCCCCCGCCGCCCCAACGATACTGACCGTCGGCGAGACGGACAGCATGGACGTCGTGGTTTACGGAAAGGAGGGCCCCTCCAGCCCGGCAGGATCCCTCGACAGCACGACGAAGTTCACGGTGGCGCAGACCAATCCGGTCGCCATGCGGTACGATGGACGCACATACGCTGCTATCGACGACAAGGGTCACCAGTACTTCCACGTGACTGCCACGGCGCCCGGGGCCACGACGTTCAGCATCACACCGCACCTCCAGGAAGCAACGCCCGCGAACTTTTCGTATCAGGTGTACCCGGTGTTCCGCGTCACGGCCCCGACGATCTCGACCACGCTCGTCGGGCTCTCCGTCTCGGCGCAGTTCACCGCGAACGACTCCGTGCGAACGTGGTCCAGCTCCGGGCAACTGCCGCCTGGCCTCACGCTGTCGAGCGCCGGGCTGCTCAGCGGCGCGCTGCAGCAAGCGGGCTCCTACACGTTCTACGTGAAGGCAACGAGCGTGCATGATGGAACGCCCGAGATCACCAAGGGACACAACTACCAGGGCGAAGACTCCGCGAGCGTGACGCTCACCATTGCCGCGCCTGCGGCAAACATGCGCCCGTCGTCCCTGACGCTCTCCGTCGGCGACACGGCCCGCCTGCAACTGGTCGATGCCAACGGGCAACCGCTCTCCAATGCATTTTGGGCCTCGGTGGACCCGACGATCGCCACCGTGAACACGAGCGGCCTCGTCACGGCCACCGGCCCCGGCTCGGTGACCGTGACCGCGACGCTGGCAGGCGTCACCGTCGGCGCCGTCGTGCGCGTAACCGTGCCGGTTGGGTCCATTCTCCTCAGTCCGGGCGACACGACGGTGAACGGCCCGCTCCCAGTCGCGATCCCGATGCGCGCAACGCTGCTCGGACCGAACGGCGCTGCCGGACCCAACCTGCCACTCTCCTGGTTCAGCTCCGCACCGTCCGTGGCGAGCGTGGACAACACCGGCCTCGTGACCGTGTTGTCGCAGGGTGTCGCCGCCATCACGGTGACCGCCGGCGGCGCGCGCGCCACGAGCACGATCACCGCGGACACCACCCCCGTGCGCGGCACGATCACCGGCGTCGCCACCGCGAACGGCAAGCCGGTGAACGCGGCGCTCATCTCGGCCGCGCACCAGCCCGACGGATTCACCATCCAGACCGTGACGCTGCCCGACGGTTCGTACGCACTGGGGCTGCTGGCCGGCACGTACGAGATGTCCGCGTCGCTGAATGGATTCACCGCGCCGCGCACCACGGTGAACCTGGCCGGCGGCCGGACGGTGACCGTCAACTTCCCCTTCACCGCCATCACCAACAGCCGCTTTTCGGGTTACGCGACCTACGCCGGCACCTCGACACCCATTGCGAACGGCACGGTGTACGTGGACCCGGGCAACGGCCGTCCCGTGCTGCAATTCACCACGGGCACCGACGGATCGTTCACGACATCGCTCATCGCGGCCGGCACGTATCAGCTCTCCGTGCAGCCCCCCGGCCAGCCAGCGGGCCCCGCGCAGTCGTTCACGCTCGCCGACAGCACGGTGCAGATGGTGAGCCTCACCGCGCCGGGTGAGGGGCGGATCACGGGAACGATCACGCAGTCCACCGGCGCACCGGCGGCCGGCGCCACGGTCACGTTCTCATACGGCTGCATGACCACGCCGCCGGTCACCGTCACCACCGACGCGAACGGGCACTTCACGTCGCCCTTCCTCAGCGCGCCCGTCACCTGGACCGTGACCGCGACGTACAGCGGGCTTACCGCGTCCACATCTGCAGCCGTTACGTACGGTGGCATGGCGACCGCCACCATCCAGCTCCCCGCCCCCGTGCTCCACGCGAAGTTCACCGGCGTGCTGTACTACTCGGGCACCACGACGCCCGTCGTGAATGGCACGGTGGTCGCGGCACCGGACACGACGCACTACCACACTGACGCCAACGGCGTGTACAGCACGAATGACGAGACGCCCGGCAGCTACACCCTCACGGGAAGCTGGGGCAGCGGACTCTCGGGCTCGCCGGTTGCGGCGTCGCTTGCTGCGGGGCAGACCGACACCGTGAACCTGGACGCACCGGCCGAGGGCTACGCGACAGGCCACGTGGCGACGTCGACTGGCGCGAATGCCGTGAACGCGACCGTCACGCTGAGCTACACCGGCATGAGTGGGTCGCCCATCTCCCTCACGACGGACTCGGTGGGCAACTGGGGACCGGTGCTCCTGCCCGCCCCGGTGCAGTGGACGGCCAATGCGTCGCTCTACGGCGGCACGGGCTCCACCACGTTCACGACCCAGCTCGGTGGCACGGTGTCGGCCAGCGTCCAGCTCAACTCGCCGGGCACGCCGAACTCCATCGTCGGGCACGTGACGTTCATCGGCAAGCTCGCGCCGGCCATCAACGCGCAGGTGACACTCAGCCCGGGCGGGCTGACCACCACCGCTGACTCTTCCGGTACCTACTCGTTCAGCCCGCTCTCGGACGGCACCTACACCCTGCAGGCGTCCTGGAACGGGTACACGGCGGGACCGAGCGTCACGCAGTCCGTGTCCGCCGGCGCGGTGGCGACCGTGGACCTCACGGCCTACGGCTCGGAATTCATCAACACGCTCGTGCTCTCGTCGGGTGGAACTGCGGTGCAGGGCGCAGTCCTCACGTACAGCTATCCCGGAATCCCCGCCCCGCCGGCGTCCGACACAACGGATTCCTCCGGACGCGTGTACAAGTACCTCGAGGCGCCGCGCACCTGGACGATCACGGCAACGTACGGCGGGAGCACCGGCTCCGTCACGATCACGACATCACCGGGCTCGGTGACATCGGCGACGATCCACCTCAGCCCGTGATCCGTACCGCGGCCGGAACGCCGCCCGCTTCCTCGAGCTGCTCCTGCACCGAGGCCGGCGGGCGGCGCTTCGCTGCCTGCAGCCCGATCGCCCCGATGATGACGAACGCGATGGACACGAGCTGCGCGCCCGTGAGGCCGAACGAGAACCGGTCGTCCTTGGGACGCAGGAACTCGAGCGTGAAGCGCAGGATGCCGTACGACAGGAAGTACAGCGAGATGTTCGACCAAGGGCGGTAGCGTCCATGCGAGCGCCGCCACAGCCACATGGCGATGAGCGCGTTGCCGATGGCCTCGTACACCATCGTCGGCTGCACGCGCATGACCGTCGCGTCGCTGATCGACGCCGCGATATGGTCGCCCATCTGGCGCAGGTAGCCCGCGGTGCTGGGCGGGTGCCCGTGCGGGAACGCGATGGCCCACGGCAGGTTGGAGCTCCAGCCGTAGTCGTCGCCGCCGGCCAGGCACGCCATGCGCCCCAGCGCGTGGCCGCCGATGATCGCGGGCGCGGCCTGGTCGAACACCGTCACGAGCGGCAGCCCCGAGCGCCGCGCCACGTACATGCCGGTCAGGATGCCACCGATTGCGCCCCCGTACCACACCAGCCCGCCCGACGTCAGCGCCGCCGCCAGCGGCGCGTGGCCGAGGCCGCCGGTGATCACCGAGTACAGCCGTGCGCCGATGAATCCCCCGACGCCGCCCCACGTGGCGATATTCAGGGCGACGCTCCAGTCCACGCCGGCGCGCATGGCCTGGCGTGCGCCGAGCCAGCCGCCGAGGACGACGGCCAGCACGATGATGACGTTGTACGTCGCGATATGGAACGAGCCGAATTGCAGGGTCGGAAACATGGCGCGGGAGCGTAGGCGTGGTGACGAAGGATAACGCGTCGCTGCTGCAGCGTGCGGCGGCCCTGGGGCGCCTGGCCGGCGGCTGGGCGGGCTTCTCGGCGTCGCTCGGCGTGGCCGCCGCGACGATCGCCGCCGGCGCCAGCCGGCAGACGATCACTTCGCTGACCGCGTCACGCATGTCGCGATGGACGCGCGCCGGCGGGCGCATCCGGCTGTCGGTGACCGGGCGCGAACACGTCACGTGCGACCCGTGCGTGTACGTCGCCAACCACCAGAGCTTCCTGGACTATCCGCTGATGGCGACGATCTTTCCGCAAACCTGCATCGTCGTCGCGCGCGAGAGCATCCATCGCATGCCGGTGGTCGGCTTCCTGTACAAGCGCAGCGGCCATGCGGTGATCCACCGCGAGTCGACGACGAGCGCCGCGCAGACGCTGGAGCACCTCGCGGCGCGCATTCGGCGGGAGCGCGTGCCCGTGTGGATGTTCCCCGAAGGCACGCGGAACAAGGGTGACCCGCGCGTGCTGCAGCCCTTCCGGATCGGCGCGTTCCGGCTGGCGGTGGACGCAGGCGTTCCCGTGGTGCCGGTGGTGTTGTCGCCCCTGCGCCCCGTGATCGACCTGGAAGGCTGGTGGGTTGGGCCAAGCGCACCGACATTGCAGGTACTTGCCCCGGAGCCGCCAGTCGGCACCCCGCGGGAGCTTGCCGACCGCGTGCGCGCGTGCATGCAATCCGTCCTGACCGATGCGTGAGCGGCGATGCGATCGCCAGGATCGAGACCGATCGCGGCAGCGCCGCCCTGGGCATCGAGACTCACAAGGACGTCCACCCGCCCGTGTGCGGGGTCCAAATTCCTGTCGAGACCTTTCGCGCGATCACGCGACCCGTCATCGGCAGCGTCGCCCGGGACCTGAAGACAGCCGAGGTCGCGAGGGTTGCGGTCCTTCATGTCCTCCCACGACACATGCCGGCTCTCCCTGCGGCCACCTCGATCGCGGTCCCGAGGATTCGCGCTGGTCCCGGAGCCGGCGATGCCGCCGGCTCCGGCCCGGGCGCCGCGACATTACATCCCGACGTTGACCCGCAACTCGATGTTCCGCGGTCGGCCAACCGACGCCCCGCTGAAGAAGGCCCCCTTCAGCAGGTACGTGTGATCCAGCAGGTTCTCGACGTAGAGCTGCGGTTGTACGACCGTGGTCCCGAACAGGAACGTATAGCCCAGGCTCGCGTTGACGATGGTGCTCGGGCTGACCTTGACGCCCGTATTGAAGTCGGTGAGCCCCGTACCGTACGCGCATCCGCAGCTCGACGGATCGACGCCGTTCGTGAGGCCGCTCCCGTAGATCGCGGTCCCGCTGAAGAACCACTGGCTCGGGGCGTAGTTGAAGCTCCCCACGAGCGACAGCCGTTGGTCGTGATCCAGATCGAACGGTCCTGATGGGGGGGCCGAGGGGAAGAACCCGCCCGTGATCGTTCCGGATCCATAGGCGTGGTTGAGCGCCGCGTTGATGTACGCCGAGAACGGTCCGGTGGGACGGTACTGCAACACGGTCTCGATGCCCTGGATATGCACGTTCTGGATGTTGACGTCGGTGACGATGGACGACCCCGGCACCGTGTTGTCGTCGATCCCCGGGCTGCTGTCCTTCCGGTAGTAGGAGGCCTTCGCCACCAGCCCCTCGTCAACGAAGCGGTGCGTGATGCCGACTTCGTAGAAGTTGTCGCGTTCTGGGAGCGTCGGCTCGGCCGCCGTCCCGGCCTGTGCGATGCTCGTGATCGCCCGCAGGTCCTCGATGTTGGTCGGCATGAACTGCCGGCCGTAGTACAGCCAGAACGAAGTCTCCGGATTCGGGAAGAAATTGAACCGGATCCGCGGACTGACCTGGGTTTGCGTGCCCGCGTACGGCGCCGTGTGGGCATCGTAGCGGACGCCCGTGCGGAGCTGGAACCACCCGACCGGCGAGAACGCCGTCTGCGCGTAGACGCCTACGTCACTGCCGACGAGGCCGGAGTTGGAGAACGGGCCCGGGGTGCCCGATTGCGTCGTCGCCGAGAAGTCCTCGTGCCCGTTGGTCACCGAGGAAGCCGTCCCGAACTTGAATTCCGTCTCGTGCGCCAGCCGGTACGTGTAGTCCGCCTTCACCCCGTAGACCGTGAACTTCCGGCTCTCCGCCAGATTGTACGGGGTCGTGTCGGGGTAGAAGAGGAACTGGGCCTGGTCGGTGGTGCCCGGAACGTAGTGCAGGCTCCCCGAGCGCATGAACAGGCTCCCGAACAGGTCCGACGGCGGGTTCGACGCGCTCGTCGAGTCGCCGAAGAGATGATGCCACCCCAGGTTCACGAAGCTGTTGACGTCCGTCTGATGGTCGTCGAGCGAGGCGCCGCCCGTCGTGTCGTACGGAATCGCGAAGTGCGTCCGGGAATCGTTGAACTCCAGCGTCAATACGTCGTGCACGCCGGCGCTGTACTGCACCTTGCCGAATCCGAATCCGTCGTCGCCGCCGTTGTGCAGGTTGACGACCTGATTGGCCGCAGGGTCCAGCATCACGGGGTTCTGCCGCATCGCGCTGTACTGGCGTGCGCCGGACAGGAAGAACCCCCAGGCGCCGCTGTTCCCGCTCATGCTCAGGCTCTGCCCGTCCTCGTTCCTG
>DASZRI010000286.1:0-11062 GCA_035549215.1 Gemmatimonadaceae bacterium
GCGATCACCCGCGCCGCGCGGTGGAAGGCGGGCGTGCCGCCGCGCAGCAGCGCGAGCGCGTGGATCCCGGCCACCGCGAGGCCGGTGGACGCGTACGCCGCGAGGATCATGTGCAGCGCCTGCGGAAACGCCGTGCGCGTCGCCATCCCGGCAATCGGGTCCACGCCGGTGATCAACTGCCCGACCAGCGTCACGCCCGCCGGCGCATTCATCCACGCATTCACCATCACGACGAAGACCGCGGATGCCGCGCCGCTCGCCGCCACCAGCAGTCCGGACGCGAGGTGGGCCCGCGGGGTGAGCCGCTCCCAGCCGTACAGGTACAGCCCCAGGAAGATCGCCTCCGTGAAGAACGCGAACCCCTCGAGCGAGAACGGGATCCCGATCACGGGTCCCGCGAATTCCATGAACTTCGGCCACAGCAGCCCGAGCTCGAACGACAGCACGGTGCCGGAGACGGCGCCCACGGCGAACAGGATGGCAACGCCCCGCGCCCAGCGGCGCGCGAGCTGGCGGTACGCGAGGTCGCCCGTGCGATGCCCCATCCACTCCGCCAGCACCATCAACAGGGGCATGGCGATCCCGATCTCGGCGAAGATGATGTGGAAGCCGAGGGAGATGGCCATCTGCGTGCGCGCGGCAAGGAGGTCGGTCATCGTCCAGTCCGGGCGGGAAGGCGGGACAGCGGCGCTTCCGGTAACCTAACGTCCCCGTGCCACGGCGCGTATTGTAGGTGACCCACCTCCCACCCCTTGGCGCCTCGACTCACGGCGCCCCTCGATCCATCCCGCAAGGAGGCACGATGTCGGAGAGCATTCGCCCGATGCGCCGGTTCCGCTGGGCGCTGGTGGCGGCCGCCGTCCTGCTGCAGGCGCCCATGGCGCGCGCGCAGCAGCCGGTGGACAAGGAGTACACGGCCAAGATCAAGGAGAACCTGCAGGATCCGCGGATCACGACCGAGCTCGTGGATCACCTGCCGGCGTCCAGCACGGTGCCCACGCCGCTCAAGGTGCTCGGCCACATCATCGGGCAGACGGGCGAACTGGACCACACGGCCGACATCTATCGCTACTTCGACGCCGTGGCCAAGGCGTCGCCGCGCGTGAAGGTCTGGCGCATCGGCAAGACGGAGGAAGGCCGCGACATGATCATCGCCGCCGTGGCCGACGAGGCGACGATCAAGCAGCTCGACAAGTACCGCGGCATGCTCGCCGCGCTGCAGGACCCGCGCAAGACGAGCCCGGCCGAGGCGCAGAAGCTCATCCACACCGCCAAGCCGATCTACTACATCACGAGCGGCATCCACTCGCCCGAGTTCGGCGGCCCCGAGATGCTGATGGAGCTCGTGTACCGCCTGGCCGTGGAAGAGACGCCGTTCATCCAGGACATCCGGAACAACGTGATCACGCTGATCACGCCGGTCATCGAGCCGGATGGCCGCGACAAGGCGGTGGACACGTACTACTACAACAAGGCGCTCCCCGCCGGCGCGGAGCGGCTGCCGCTCATGTACTGGGGCAAGTACGTGCAGCATGACAACAACCGCGACGGCATGGGGCAGTTCCTGCAGCTCACGAAGCACACGACGCAGGCGGTGCTCGACTGGCATCCCACGATCCTGCATGACCTGCACGAGGCGCAGACGTACCTGTACGCCTCCACCGGCACCGGCCCGTACAACGAGCAGCTCGACCCGATCACCGTGAACGAATGGTGGATGCTGGCCGAGAATGACGTGATGGAGATGACCAAGCGCGGCGTGCCCGGCGTGTGGACCTACGGCTTCTACGACGGCTGGGTGCCGAACTACCTGTTCTTCATCGCGCACACGCACAACGAGGTCGGGCGCTTCTACGAGGTGCAGAGCTACGGGCCCGACAACTACGTCGTGCGCCCGGGCGCCACGACCACGAGCCGCGAGTGGTTCCGCCCGAACCCGCCGCTCCCGTCCATCAACTGGGGCCCGCGCAACAACACCAACATCCAGGAGTCGGCCATCCTGTTCGCCATGCACCACGTGGCGCAGAACAAGGAGACCTACCTGGACAACTTCTGGCGCAAGAACGTGCGCGCCGTGGACAAGGGGAAGACCGGCCCCGTGTTCGGCTGGGTGATCCCGGCCACGCAGCGGCGCAAGGCGGACGCGGCGGACGCCGTGAACGAGCTGCGCGCGCAGGGGCTCGAGGTGCACGTCGCCACGACGTCGTTCAGGGCCGGCACCGTGGACGTGAAGCCGGGCGACTGGATCATCCGCGGCGACCAGCCGTATCGCACGCTGGCTGACATGTACTTTGCCATCCAGAACTACGCACCCGAGAACCCCGCGCCGTACGACGACACCGGGTGGACGTTCCCGCTCATGCGCGACGTCACGATCACGCCGGTCACCGACAAGGCGCTGCTCGACCAGCCGATGACGATGCTGGCCTCCGACGCGCGCGCCACCGGCGGCGTCTCCGGCACCGGCAGCGTGATCGTCGTGGACAACACGGCGGACAACAACATCGCGGCGTTCCGCTTCAAGCTGGCCAGCACCAGGATGGAGGCCGCCGAGGACGACTTCGACGCCGACGGGCACCACTTCCGCGCCGGCGCGATGATCATCCGCAACGCCGATCGCGCAGCCATCGAGCCGCTGCTCGCGTCGCTCGGCCTGTCCGGCTACGCGATGGCGTCGGCCCCGGCCGTGAAGACGCATTCACTCGACGTGCCGCGCATCGGCTACGTGCACAGCTGGTCGCGCACGCAGGACGAAGGCTGGGTGCGCGCGGCGCTCGATACCTACGGCATCCCGTACACGTACTTCGGCGACGTGAAGCTGCGCGAGGGCAACCTCCGCGCGAAGTACGACGTCATCATCATCCCGCACATCGGCGGCACCGCGCAGTCCATGGTGAACGGCGTCGCCAAGGTCGGCGACCGCGCGTTGCCGTACCGGCGCACTGCGCAGTTCCAGGCGCTCGGCACGCCCGACTCCACGGATGACATCCGCGGCGGCATGGGCGTGGACGGGCTGATGAACCTCTACCAGTTCGTGCAACAGGGTGGCACGCTCATCACCGAGGGCGCGACGTCCACGATCTTCCCGGATTACAACCTCACGCCGGGCGTGACCGTACAGACGCCGGACAAGCTGTTCGCGCGCGGCAGCATCATGCGCGGCATCATTGCCGACATGAAGAGCCCGATCGTGTACGGCTACGGCCGCAACCAGCTCCCGGTGTACTTCAGCCAGGGCCCGGTGCTGGCGGCCGGCGGGGCGGGCGGCGGCTTCGGCGGGTTCGGCCGCGGCGCGGAGGGAATCACCCAGAACATCACGCCCATGGCCACGCCGCAGAAGCTGTCGGTCTGGGATCCTGATGCCACGTCGGCGCCGGCGCGCGGCAACGGCGCAGGGGCGCGTGGTGGCCGCGGCGGGGAGGGTGGTGCGCCGCAGGGCGGCGGTCGCGGTGGACGTGGCGCGGCCGCATTCGGTGCCGCGTTCGGCGGTGAGGCGCCGCGCGTCATCATGCAGTTCCCGCAGAACCCGGCGGACATGCTGCTCTCTGGCGTGCTGACGGGCGGCGAGGCGCTGTCGGGACGCGCGCAGGTGGTGGACGAGCCGCTCGGCAAGGGACACGTCGTGATGTTCGCGATCCGCCCGTTCTGGCGCTGGCAGACGCAGGGCACGTACATGCTCGGCTTCAACGCCATCATGAACTGGAACCACCTCGACGCCGGCAAGGCAGGCGAGGCGAGCGACCACTAGTCGCGACGGCTCTGCGAACGCAACGGCCCGCCAACCGGCGGGCCGTTGTGCGTTCCGGGCAGCGGACCCTGCATGGGCACCATTGCATTGAAGGTGCACTACAGGTGTATGGGAATCCCCGTTGTATTTGTTTCCGTTGCGCACAACACTTGTATTGCGCGTCACACCCTCCTCCGCGCGCCGCGATTCCCCTCGCGATCACTCAGGCCCACCCCTGGCGACGCCGCTTGGAGTGAGATGCGCATTCCCGTGATTGCCATGCTGGCCGCGGCGGTCCTCGCCGTTGCAGCCTGCGACCTGCCCGAGCGCGCCACTGCCGTCCGCGCCGCCGCACGTACGTCCGACGCCTTGGCTGGCCGCCCGAGAGACGGCAAGCCGATGGCTCCTGCCGGCGCCGAAGACGCCTCTCCGGTGCTCGACCGCGTCGAAGCACGCGTCAGCCGGGCGCTGACCCGCGTGACCATCCCGGCCGACGACTTCTCCATGGCGCGTGACGCGGTGCACCCGGACGTCGCCTGCCTGCCCGAGCCGTGGAACGGAGCACGCTGCTGGGCGATGTACACGCCCTACCTCAACTCCGACCCCTCGTGGGAGAACCCGGCCATCCTGGTCGCGCGGGGCGAGGACGACTGGGCGAAGCCGGCGGGCATCCGGAATCCAATCGTCCCCTGGCCCGGCCCGAACATGTACAACTCGGATCCGGATCAGGCGTTCGATCCCGGGACGAACGCGCTG
This sequence comes from Gemmatimonadaceae bacterium, assembly GCA_035549215.1. Lineage (GTDB taxonomy): Bacteria > Gemmatimonadota > Gemmatimonadetes > Gemmatimonadales > Gemmatimonadaceae > JAGWRI01. The sequence goes on from DASZRI010000286.1 coordinate 4,484, forward strand.
GTGAGTGTGTACCGCGAGGTGAGCGGCGGCCAGAACCGGATCATGCTGTTCTCCACGCGCGACGCGCGCACGTGGACGCATCCCGTGCTGGCCTTCGCCGAGCGTAACCACGATGCGGTGTCGCCTGCGCTGGTGATCGACGGGAAGCGGAGCGCGCGCATGTGGTACGTGCAGACCGGCGTGATGGGGTGCACGGCCACGAGCTCGCAGATCGTGATGCGCACGGCGCAGCCCGCGCCGGGGCAGCCCTTCGAGTCAGCCGCGTGGTCCGAGCCACAACGCGTCGCGTTCTCGCAGCCGGGCTTCGTCGTCTGGCACATGGACGTGATCCCCCTGCCCAATGCGCAGGGCTACGTGGCAGCGCTCGCGTCGTATGCCCCCGGCAATGGCTGCGCGTCCAGCGACGTCTGGCTGGCGGTGAGCCGCGACGGCCTGGCCTGGAACACCTTTGCCGTTCCGGTCCTGTGGCGCGGCATGAAGGCCGCGCGCGACCTCAAGATCGCCACGTGGTACCGGACCGCAATGCGCTACGACGCGGACGCGGACTCCCTCCACCTCTGGCCGTCGGGCATGGCGTCGAATGGCACATGGAGCGTGTTCCACACGGCCGTGCCGTTCTCGGAGATCATCGGGCTGCTGCGCAGCGCGACACCGGCCGACATGCCGCGCGCTGCGCTCCTGCAGCGCACGCCGGTACTCGCGGACGTGCTCGCGCGAATGCCCTGAGCCGGGCGGTCAGCGCGCGACGTTCCGCGCGACGACCTCGTCCGCCAGGCGGGCTTGCAGGGGCTGCATCGGCGCCTCGCCCGCCGGGAGTGCGCGAGGCTCACCTGCGGGCGCCGCAGCCGTTGCCGCTGGCGCGGCGTCCGTCATCACGCGCGTCATGAAGCGCTGGCCCTCGGCCACGCGTTCCACCTCGATCGCGATCGCGTCCACGGCGTGCTCGATGCGCTCGATCCGATTGATGGTGTCGTCCCAGCCCGCGGGAAGTGCAGGCGGGGCAGGGCGGCGCCAGATGCGGCGCGCCCACGCGAATACGATCGGCATCATGAGGAAGAAGCCGAACCAGGCGAGCGTGTCAGGCCGCACGCCGATCGAGCGCCCAACATCCGGCGGAACCAGCGTTCCCGAGCGAGCCGCCGGCGGCGTGTTGGCGAGCTGACGCCCATTCTCCGCAATCTGCTGCTCGATCTGGAGGATGCGATCGTCCAGGAGCTGGATGCGCTGCTGCAGCCCCGGCCCGTCGATGACGTTCGGGCGGCGCAACTGATTCACCAGTTCCTGCCGCCGCGCATCGGCGGAATTGAGCTGGTTGCTCAGCTCGTTGCGCCGGGCCAGGAGCACTTCGACGCTGGCCGGAGCCTGCGCGCCGGCCTGCGGCGCGGCGGGAGCGACGGGAGCGGCGGTCGTGGGGGCGCCTTGCGCTCCCTGCTGGGCGGGTCTCGACATGAGAGAGCGTACGGGGAAGGGAGGCCAAAGGTTGCGAGTTGCCCCCGCAGACGCGCAGGGCCGGATTCCGGTGAGCGGGAATCCGGCCCTGTCGCATGAGCGAGGGCGCGGCTTACTGCACCGTGATCGTCTGCGCCATGCCGTGCAGCGCGTGCGGCTTGCCGTCCTTGGTGTCGGGGACGAAGCAGATCATCGCGTACGTGCCCGGCGCGAGGTCCACCGTGTAGTAGCCGGTCTTGCCCGGGTCCAGCGGCGCACTGCCGCCGATGGCGTGGCCCGGCGGCGGGCCCTGCATGTTCATGACCCACTTGAGCAGGTCCTGCGCGGTCTTGCCCGGCTCGAGCGTCGCGAATTCGACTTCGTGCGCCTGCGGTCCGTTGTTCGTGATGGCGATCGTGTGCTTCCCGGCCGCGAGCGGCTTCGAGGGGGTGAACGAATAGTCCGCCAGCTTGAGCGTGACGTCCGCGGTGGGCGCGGCGGCCGCCGCGCCGGACGCCGGCGTCACCGTGAGCGCCTGGATCATCCCCTTTGCGAAGTGCGGCACGCCACCGGGGACGTCCACCAGGCACATCATGACGTAGTTGCCGGCGTCGAGGTTCAGCGTCGCGGAGGTGGAATCGCCGGGGCCGACGGCGTTCGGTCCGCCGACGAGCACAGCCCACGCTGGCATCGGGCCGGGCTTCTTCATCGCCGTGCTGAGGTCGGCCATCGTCTTGCCGCTGTCCAGGCGCACGATCGTCATGTGGTGCAGGCCGGGGCCGTCGTTCACGAAATGGAACGTCGTCGCACCGGCGGTGACCTGGCTCGGGGCGGTGAACGCAAAGTCCCGGGCGTGGACGCTGACCACCGGAATGGCGGGAGCGGCGGCCGCTGCGTTCGCGGGCGCCTTCTCGGGCTCCTTCTGCGCCGAGCAGGCGGCGAGCGCAAGCGCGGCGATGGTGAGTCTGAGCGTGGTGCGTGCTGCGTGCATCGGGGTCCTCATGAGCGGTTGGGGGTAAACGACATTGCAACGTGACAGGTCGTACGTCAAATCCGGTGGGCGGTTTCGGCCCCCCCGGGGCATACGACATGCAATGCGGTGCGCGCGCGACGTCTTGGACGGCGCGGGGGCCCCGATGGTTTGCGTGGGCGCTCCTTCACGGCTTCGCCGGCGGGTATCTTTCGGCGAACACATGATCATCGGACACCTGGGTGTCGCGCTCGGTGCGCGCGCCATTCGCAAGGAGACGCCCTTTGCGTGGCTGGTCGCGGCCACGTATGCGCCCGACGTCGTGGACTACGTCGTCGGGCTGTCGGGCGTGTGCCTGAACAACGGCGTGTACTCGCACTCGATCCCGGCGATTGCGGCGCTGTGCCTCGTGCTCGGCGCCGGCGCGCGTTGGGAAACGCGCAGCGCGCGCGTGGGGATCACGGTCGCCGTGCTCGTCGTCCTGCACCTGCTCGCTGACCTGCTCACGGGCCACAAGACCCTGTGGCCGGGCACGCACGCGGTGGGGCTCGACCTGTACAGCGTGCCGCTTGCCGACTTCGTGCTCGAGTCCGCCGTGATCATCGCCGGCTGGGCGCTGCTGCGGCGTGCGCGCGGCACGCCGCGGTGGACGACGGCGTGGGTCACGCTCGCCGTCCTGCTGCTGCTCCAGGCGGGTGGGAACGCCTCGAGCGACAACGCCCCTTACAAGAAGCCGGACGCCTGCCTGGAGTCGTGAGCCGCCGGGCCGACGGCGGCGGCTGGTTCCCGGGGTCAGGAGCGTTCCGGGCTCATGGCGCACGATCGGCTCTGGCGCCCGCCCTGGCCGCGAGGAACATTAGCCCGGTTCGCCCGCCGGTTCCCCTGGTTCATCGGGAGTTCCTCACATGACACGTCCCCTCCTCGCGGCGCTGGTCGTGGCCGCTGGATCCGTTGCCTTCGCCACCCCCGCCGCCGATCCGCAGCCGATTCGCGGGTTCACTGCATCAACGTCGCGCGCCGAGTCGGCATGGGAGGCGAAGTTCGACGCGGTGCCCGATCCGGCGCGGATGCGCGCGAACATGCAGCGCCTGTCCGCGCGCCCGCATCACGTCGGCTCGCCGTATGACCTGCAGAACGCGGAGTGGATCCGCGACCAGTTCGCGTCGTACGGCTGGGACGCGCACATCGAGACCTTCGATGTGCTCTTCCCGACGCCCCTGGAGCGCGTGGTCGAGCTCGTGGCGCCCACCACGTACAAGGCGAAGCTGCAGGAACCCACCGTGCCGGGGGATCCCACGTCGGGCCAGCACGACGAGCAGCTCCCGACCTACAACGCGTACTCCGCCGACGGCGACGTCACCGGCCCGCTGGTGTTCGTGAATTACGGCGTCCCCGCCGACTACGACGAGCTCGAGCGTCATGGCGTCTCGGTGAAGGGCGCCATCGTGATCGCGAAGTACGGCGGCTCGTGGCGCGGCATCAAGCCCAAGGTCGCCGCCGAGCATGGTGCGATCGGGTGCCTCATCTACTCCGATCCGGCGGACGACGGCTATGCCGACGCCAGCGTCTTTCCGGCCGGGCCCATGCGGCCGCCGCAGGGCGTACAGCGCGGGAGCGTGCAGGACATGCCCACGTATCCCGGCGATCCGCTCACGCCCGGCATCGGCGCGACGAAGGACGCGAAGCGCCTCGCCGTGAAGGACGCGCCGACGCTCACGAAGATTCCCGTGCTTCCCATCTCGTACGGCGACGCGCAGCCGCTGCTCTCGGCGCTGGGCGGCTCCGTGGTACCCGCGGCGTGGCGCGGTGGGCTTCCCATCACGTATCGCTTCGGCCCCGGCCCGGCGCGCGTGCACCTGAAGGTGAAGTCCGACTGGAGCCTCAAGACGCTGCACGACGTGATCGCGAAGATTCCCGGCACCACCGAAGCGGACCAGTGGGTGATCCGCGGCAACCACCACGACGCGTGGGTGAATGGCGCCGAGGACCCCATCTCAGGGCTGGTGGCCGAGCTCGAGGAAGCGCGCGCCATGGGCGAGCTGCTCAAGCAGGGGTGGCACCCGAAGCGCACGATCATCTACGCGGCCTGGGACGGTGAGGAGCCGGGGCTGCTCGGCTCCACCGAGTGGGCGGAGACGCACGCCGACGAGCTGCAGCAGCACGCGGTCGCGTACCTGAACAGCGACACGAACGAGCGCGGCTACCTGGGCGTCGAGGGTTCGCACACGCTCGAGAAGTTCGTGAATGGAGTGGAGAAGGACGTGCAGGATCCCGAGAGCGGCGTGAGCGTGTGGCGACGCAATGTGGCGGCGGAGGCCGTGCGCGGACGCGGTCGCGGCGCGTCGGGCGGAACCGGTGCGCGCAATGGCGACGAGGACCTGCGCATCGGCGCGCTGGGCTCCGGCTCGGACTACACGCCCTTCCTGCAGCACCTGGGCGTCGCGTCGCTGAACCTCGGGTTCGGCGGAGAGGATCGTGGCGGCATCTACCACTCGATTTACGACGACTTCTACTGGTACACGCACTTCAGCGACACGTCGTTCGTGTACGGCCGGGCGCTGGCGCAGGCCGCGGGCACGGCGGTGATGCGCCTGGCCGATGCGGACGTGCTGCCGTTCGCGTTCACGAACCTTGCCGCGACGGCGGACCGCTACTTGAAGGAGCTGCAGCAACTGCGCGACCAGCGCGCGTCGGAGATCAGTGCCAAGGACCGCGCGATCAGGGCGGGGGACTACGCCATCGTGAGCGACCCGCGCGATCCCACGGCTGCGCCGCACCCGGAGGTGCCGCCGCCACAGTTCAATTTCGCGCCGCTGCAGAATGCGCTCGACACGCTGACGGCGGCTGCCGTGCGGTATGAGCGCGCCTACGCCGCGTGGAGCGGCGGGAGCAGTGCGGGCAACGACGCCGCGCTCGCCGCGCTCAACCAGCAGCTGCTGCAGTCCGAGCGGAGGCTGACCTCGCCTGAGGGGCTGCCGAAGCGCGACTGGTACCGGCACCTGCTCTACGCGCCGGGCTTCTACACCGGATACGGCGTGAAGACCATGCCCGGCGCGCGGGAAGCCATCGAGCAGGACCAGTGGGGCGACGTGGACCACCAGGTGGCGCGCATCGCGTCGGCCCTGCAGGCGGAGGCGGCCCTGGTGAATGGCGCCGCGGCGAGACTCGAGCAGATCAAGTGACGCCGCGGCGCCCGCAGGACGCTAGAAGCCGATCCCGGCCAGGAGCAGGAACGACCGGGTCTTGTAGCTGCTGCTGGAATTCACCGTGCTCAGCTTGAGGTCCGTGAGGCCGTACACGTAACGGCCCTCGAGCGAGAGTCCCCCAAGGGCACCGAGACGTACGCCGGCTCCGATGACGCCGGCGTATGTCGTCTTCGGGCGCCCCGTCTCCGGGCACGACACGCCGTTCGCACTGCAGCTCAGCTCGAACGATGCCTGCGGCCCCGCGTACGCGAACGGCGTGATTCCCGGCGTTGGCGCCGTGAGCCGCAGGTACACTGGCACGTCGATGTAGTCGAGCCGGCGGGCGTCGCCGGGCGTGGAGCTGTCCAGCCCGCGCTGTGCGTACAGCCCCTCGATGCCGAGGCCGAGCAGGTCGCCGCTGTTGAGCGCGACGCCGCCGACGAAGCCGGTCCGGTTGTCCAGGTTGCCGGGCAATGCGCCCGCATTCGACACGTTGCCATAGGACACGCCGCCCTTGAGCGTGACGCCGCCCTGCGCCATCGCGCACGCGGGGACCAGGGCTGCGAACAGTCCGACGAGGGGTTTCACTGCACGATGCATGGTTGCTCCTCCCGTTGATTGGCCATCGCCGCGCATGCGGCCAACACGTACGCCGGCGGCATGGATGGCAACGGCCGTGCCATGACGAGTGGGGTCGTCAGAGGTACACCGACCGGCGACGCCAGGTTGCACGCACATGTGCCTTGCGCGCGGCGTGCCCTTTCGGCACGTTGCCGCGTGACGTGAATCACCAACCGGAGTCGCAATGCCTGGACGTTCGCTCGCCACTGCTGCACGCACGGTTCTTCTCATGGTCGCGCCCGTCGCCATGGCGCAGGCACAGACACAGGCGGCTGCGCCCGCCCGCGTCATCCACCGCGACATCCCGCTCACGAACATGATCCGCCGGGCGTTCGCTGCCGGCACGCGGGACTCGACCGGGCGGCCCGGGCGCGC
>DASZRI010000287.1:0-5584 GCA_035549215.1 Gemmatimonadaceae bacterium
GTTCCATGCTGGCGACGGCAACCTGCACCCCAACATCCCGTACGACGCCAACGACGCCGACGAGTCCGCGCGCGTCCATGACGCCATGGCGGAGATCATGCAGGCATGCGTCGCTGCGGGCGGCACGATCACCGGGGAGCATGGCGTCGGGCTGGACAAGCTGCCGTACATGGACCTGATCTTCTCCCCCGAGTCGCTGCGCGCGATGTGCGACCTGCGCGACGTGTTCGACCCGGCGCGACGCGCGAACCCGGGCAAGGTGGTTCCGGTGCGTCGCTGCCGGGAGTGGCACGCCGCGCCAGCGGCACGCCCCGCCACATGACCGGCGACGTGCAGGGGATCGCGGAGCAGGTACGCGATGCCGCGCGACGCGGGGTGGGCCTGCGCATTGCCGGGGCGGGCTCGTGGCTGGACGCGGGACGCCCGGTGCGCACTGTGGAGACGCTCTCGCTCGCGTCTCACGCGGGCGTGGTGGAGTACGTGCCCGGCGACCTGACGCTCACGGCGCGCGCGGGGACGACGCTGCGCGAGATCGCGGAGGTCACGCGTGCGCACGGCCAGTGGCTGCCGCTCGATGCCCCGGGGACCGAGGACGGAACGATCGGCGCGACGATTGCCACGGCGTCGTGGGGCCCGCTCGCGACCGCGTTCGGCACGCCGCGCGACCACGTCGTGGGGCTGGAGTTCGTGACGGGCGCCGGCGACGTGGTGCGTGGCGGCGGGCGCGTCGTGAAGAACGTCGCGGGGTTCGACCTCGTGCGGCTGAACACGGGCGCGTGGGGTACGCTGGGCGCGATCACCGAGGTGACCGTGCGGCTGCGCGCGCTGCCCGCCGCGATGCGGGCGCTTGCCGTCGCGGTGCCCGACGCCGCCGGGCTCGCGCGGGCACTGGGCGCGCTGCGCGCGCTGCCCGCATCGCCATACGCCTGTGAGCTGCTCAACGCCCCGCTCGCCCACGCGCTCGCGCTCGGCACGCAGCCGACGCTGCTCGTGCGCGTCGGCGGGAACGCCGAACTGGTGCGCGCGCTGGGCGACGCCGTGCTCGGGCTGGACCATGCCAGGGCGGTGGACGAATCGATGTGGGCCCGGCTGCGCGAGGTGACCGGTGGCGACGCGTGGACGTGGCGCGCGTCGCGGCGCCCGTCGGAATTCCCGTCGCTCTGGGATTCGGTGGTGGGCGCGCTGGATGCGCTGCCCGGGGCGCTTGTTCACGCGTCGCCGCTGCGCGGCGTGGTGCGGTGCCTGGTACCGCGCGCGGAACCCGCTGCGGCGTGCGCGGCGATCGGAGGGATGCAGCCCGCACGCGTGATCGGCGAAGTCCTGCCCGACGCCGCCTGGCGCGTACTGCCGGCACCAGTCGGCGACCGGCTCTCGCGCGGCATCAAGCGCGCCTTCGACCCGCACGATGTGCTGAATCCCGGCATCCTCGGGGATGCGCGATGAGCGAGACGACGGCACGCGCCTGCGCCCTGCCCGACACGCCGCTGGCCTCGGCGCGCACCGGCCTCGACGCCTGCGTGCACTGCGGCTTCTGCCTGCAGAGCTGCCCGACGTACCTGGCGCTCGAGGACGAGAATGACAGCCCGCGCGGGCGCATCGTGCTCATGCGCGCGCTGCTCGAGGGCGCGGTGCCGATGGACGATGCGGCGGTGCACGCGCACCTGGATCGCTGCCTGGGGTGCCGCGCCTGCGAGACGGCGTGTCCGTCCGGCGTCCCCTACGGACAGCTCATCGAGGCGGCCCGCGCGACGCTCCGCGCGCAGGTTCCGATGCCGCTCGTGGCGCGCGCGATCCTGGCGGTGTTTGCGCGCCCGACCCTGCGACGCGCCGCGATGGTTGGCGCCCGCGTCGTGCGGGCGACGCGACTTGCGGCCTTGCTGGGCCGGCTGCCGGGGCGCGTGGGCTTTGCGTTTGCGATGCTGGACGCGACGCGCGTGCCGCTGGCACGGACTCCGTACGCGGCCACGGGCAGCGGCGACCGCGGTTCCGTGGCGCTGCTCGATGGCTGCGTGATGGACGGGCTCTACGCCGGCACCAACCAGGCAACGGCGCGCGTGCTCACGGTGAATGGCTACGCGGTGGTTGCCGCTCCCGGGCAGGGATGCTGCGGCGCGCTGCACGCGCACGCGGGCGACCTGGACGGCGCACGGGCGCTGGCGCGCGCGAACGTCGCCGCGTTCGAACGCGCGGGCGCCGACCATGTTGCCGTGAATGCAGCGGGGTGCGGCGCGATGCTGAAGGAGTACGCGCACCTGTTGGCCGATGATCCCGCGTGGGCGTCACGCGCGGCGGCGGTGGCCGCCCGCGCGCGGGACGTGAGCGAATTGCTCGCGGCGGCCGGGCCGGTGCGCGGAGCGCCGGTTGCCGCGTGCGTCACGTACGACGCGCCCTGTCACCTGCTGCACGCGCAGCGGGTGGCCGATGCGCCGATGGCGGTGCTGCGGGCGATCCCGGGGCTGGAGCTGCGCCCGCTGCAGGACGCGGACCAGTGCTGCGGCAGCGCGGGCATCTACAACCTGATCGAGCCCGCGACGTCGGACGCCGTGCTCGCGCCCAAGCTGGCCGCGATTGCGCAGTCCGGTGCCGCGCTGGTGGCCACCGGCAACCCCGGCTGCCTCATGCAGATCGGCGCCGGGCTGCGCCGCGCCGGCATGCCCGCGCGCGGCGTGCACCCCGTGGACCTGCTGGACGCGTCGTACTCGGCTCGCCCGACAGGCAATGCCTGACACGGTGGAATTCACCGCCGGGCGCGTGTTACTTACCACGCATGATCGAGGCGCTGCTGCTGGAGCTGGAAGGCGTGATGGTCGAGACGCGCGTGGCGCGACTCGACGCTGTCGCGCGTGCGCTGGCCGATGACGGCATCGTCTTTCCGCGCGAGCTGCTGGCCGACGACGTGCTCGGCATGGCGCCCGCGGACGCGATCGCGCGTGCGGCCAGTGCCGCGCAGGCCGCGTTCGATCCTACCGGGATCGACCTCGCGGCGATGCGCGCCGAGCGCTACTTCGCGGAGCGCATCGGCAAGGGCGTGACGCTGCGCGCCGGCATCCGCGAGCTGCTCGACGCCGCGTACGGCCGCACGCGCCTGGCGATCGTGAGCCGCGCGCGCCGCAGCACGGTGGAGTACGTCCTCGGGCTGTCCGGCGCGTCGCACGTGTTCAGCGCCATAGTGTGCGCGGACGACGTCCTGGAGCAGAAGCCCGCGGGCGACGGGTACGAGCGCGCACTGCAGCGCCTGCACAGCCGGCGACCGCTGGCGCGCGAACGCGCGCTCGCGCTCGAGGATTCACGAGCGGGCATCCGCGCCGCGCATGCGGCCGGGATTCGCTGCCTGGCGGTGGGCGACCTGCCCGCCGACCACGCGATGGAAGCCGACGGCATGCTCCCCGACCTGCGGGGCGCGGGCGCCGACGCACTGGACGAGATTGAACGATGCGCCTTCAAGACCGCATGAGCGACGCGCCGCCCACGGCGGCGCCGGCGCCGTCACACGGCGATGTCGCCGGGCGGCCCGTCGTGCTCGCGTACACCACCGCCGCCGATGAGTACGCGGCGCTGCACCGCCACGCCGTGATCGTGGACCGCAGCCAGCGCGGCCGGGTGCGCGTGAGCGGACCAAGAGCCGCCGAGATGGTGTCCGGGCTCGTCACGAACGACACCACGGCGCTGCAGCCCGGGCACGGCCAGTACGCGGCGGCCCTGTCTCCCAGGGGCAAGATCGTGGCCGACGTGCGGATCTTCGTCGATGGCGAGGGCGTCCTGACGGACACGCCTCCGCGCGCCGCGGACGCCTGGCTCGGGATGCTCCGCAAGTACGTCAACCCCCGGCTTGCGCCGTACCGCGACGAGTCGCAGGCGCTGCGCTGCGTGGGCGTGTTCGGGCCGCGGGCGCGCGACGTGATGGAGCACGCCACGGGCATCGGCGCGAGCGCGCTGGGCCTCCTGCCGATGTACGCGCACGTCCAGGTGCAGGACGGCGACGATGCGCTGCTCGTGGCGCGCACGCCGGAGCTCGCCGTGGACGGCTTCGAGGTGTTCGCCTCGCCGGCAGCGTGCGACCGGCTGTGGGCACGCGCCGTCGCCGCGCACGCCGTCCCGTGCGGGCTAACCGCGTGGGACATCGCGCGCGTGGAGGCGGGGCGCCCCGAGTGGGGCGTGGACATGGACGACACCACGATCCCGCAGGAAGCGAACTTCGACGAGCTGCAGGCGATCTCGTACACCAAGGGCTGCTACGTGGGCCAGGAGGTGGTCGCTCGCCTGCACTTCCGCGGGCACACGAACCGCAACCTGCGCGGCCTGCGCGCCGCCGGCTCGGCGCCGCCTCCGGCCGGCGCGACGCTTGCGGACCCGGCCGGCAAGGCAGTGGGCGACGTACGCAGCGCGGTCTCGTCCCCGCGCCTGGGCGGCATCGCGCTGGCGATGATCCGGCGCGAGGTGGAGATGGGCACGACGCTCACTGCCGCATGGGACGGCGGCGAGATGCACGTGGACGTGGTGCCGCTCCCCTTCCCCACCGAGTGATGCGCGCGCTGGTCACCGGCGCCACGGGGATGCTCGGCCGGCACATCGCCGAGCGCCTGGTGGCCGACGGATGGCAGGTGCGGGCGATGGTGCGTGATCCGGCGGTGGCGCGCGCATTGTCGGACGCCGGGATCGCACTCGTCGAGGGGAACGTGCTGGACCGCGACGCCTTCGTGCGCGCGGCGGCGGGGTGCGAGGTGGTCTTTCATGCCGCGGCGGAGATCATCACGCCGGGCGGGTGGGAGCGCTATCGCACGGTGAACGTGGACGGCACGCGCCATGCGATCGACGCGGCCGCGTCGGCGGGCGCGCGCCTGATGCACGTGAGCAGCGTGGCCGTGTACGGCGCCGAGGCGCGCTACCTGGCCATGCGCAACGGCGGGCGCACCGACGAGGACACGCCGCTGCTGCCGCTGCACGAGCGCGCGTACTACGCGCGGTCCAAGCGCGAGTCGGAGGCGCTGGTGCTCGATGCGCACCGCGCGGGGCGCATCTGGGCGACGGCGATCCGGCCCGACGTCATCTACGGGCCGCATGACCGGCAGTTCGTGCCGCGCGTCGCGCGCGCCATGCGCTTGCGCGTCGTGCCGTTGGTGGCGGGCGGCCGCTCGACGCTCGCCGTGGTGCACGCGGCGAACGTGGCCGACGGCGCCGTGCGCGCGGCGACGTCCGACGTGGCCGCGGGGCGCGCGTGGAACCTCGCGAACGACTTCGACGTGACGGTGCGCGAGTTCTTCACGTACGCGGCGCAGGGGCTGGGCCACGGCGTGGCGCAGGTACCGGTGCCGCTGCCGGTGGCGCGGGGACTGCTGCGCGGCCTGCGCGCGGTGCTGCGCGCATTCACGGGCGGGCGCTTCAACCTCATCGGCCCGGGGAGCCTGGACTTCGTGACGCACGACAACCCGTTCACATCGGACCGTGCGCGTCGCGACCTGGGCTGGTCGCCATCCGTGCAGCCGGCGCAGGGCGTGCGGGAGGCGTTCGCGTGGTGGGCCGCGCATCGCACGGCGTGACGCCTGGCCGTGCGTGGCGAGAAACGCAAGCGGGCGCGACGGTGACC
>DASZRI010000288.1:0-1698 GCA_035549215.1 Gemmatimonadaceae bacterium
CGGCGTCGGGCACCACCCCCTACGTGCGGCGCGCGCTCGAGCACGCGCGTGCCGTGGGCGCGCGCACGGCGCTCGTCGCCTGCTCGCCGCCCCCGGAGGAAACCCGCGCGGCCGCCGACATCGTGATCCTCCCGATCACCGGCCCCGAGGTCGTCACCGGCTCCACGCGCCTCAAGGCCGGCACGGCCACCAAGCTCGTGCTGAACATGATCACCACCGGCGCGATGATCCGCCTGGGCAAGACATACGGCAACCTGATGGTGGACCTCCGCGCCACCAACGCCAAGCTCAGGGACCGCAGCGAGCGCATCGTGATGGAAGCCTGCGAGGCCACGCGCGACGAAGCCCGTGCGCTGCTTGACTCCGCGGGCGGCACGGTCAAGGTCGCGATCGTGATGCACTTCCTGGGCGGCACGCGCGAGGACGCCGAGCGCGCGCTGGAAGAGGGCGGCGGCGTGATCCGCCGCGTCATCGGGCGCAACCCGCCGCCGGTCCAGTGAGCAGCGCGCCGCTTCCGCCGGTCTTCATCGGCCTCATGTCGGGCACGTCGCTCGACGGCATCTCGGCGGTGGCCGCGCGCTTTCATCCGCGCGGCGACGGCTGCGAAACGGAGCTGCTGGCGTTCGTCGTCCGCGAGTACGACGCCACGCAGCGCGACCGGCTGCTGCGCGCGATGGTGAGCGGCATGGCGCAGGAGTACTGCCGCCTCTCCTTCGACCTCGGCGCCTGGCTCGCGGATGTTGCGGTCGACGTGCTTTCCGAAGCCGGTGTGCCGCGCAGCGAAGTCCGCGCCATCGCAAGCCACGGGCAGACGCTCTGGCACGAGCCGGGGCACTCCACGTGGCAGGTCGGTGAGCCCGCCGTGATCGCCGAGCGCACGGGCATCGACGTCGTGTCGGATTTTCGCGTGCGCGATGTGGCGGCGGGCGGGCAGGGCGCGCCGCTCGTGCCGATGGCCGATGCGCTGCTCTTCTCCGCGAGCCACTGGCGCGCGCTGCAGAACATCGGCGGCATCGGCAACGTGACCATCGTGCCGCCCGGCGGCGCGCTGCAAGGCGTCCGCGCCTTCGACACGGGCCCCGGCGTCGCCGTCATCGACGCGGTGGTGCGCACGCTCGAGCCCACCCGGCGCTTCGACGTGGATGGGGCGCTGGCGTCAGCGGGGACACCGATCGCGCCGGTCGTGGACCGCCTGCTCGCGGCGCCCTACTTTGCCGCCGAGCCGCCCAAGTCCACCGGGCGTGAACTGTTCAACGCGGCGTACGCCGAGCGCCTGATTGCCATGTGCCAGGCGGAACGCGCGGATGCGACGAACGCGGACATCGTGGCCACCGCCACGCTGCTCACCGCACGCAGCATCGCCGACGCATACCGGCGGTTCGTGCCCGAGCCGGTGAGCGAGGTGCTGCTGTCAGGCGGCGGCGCGAAGAACCCGGCGCTCGCCGCGATGATCGGACAGGCCCTTGCACCGCTGCGCGTCGGGCGCTTTTCCGAGGCGTACTTCGATGACGAGGCGAAGGAAGCCGTCGCGTTCGCGCTGCTCGCGCACCTGTTCGTCGAGGGACGCGCGGGCAACGTGCCGCGCGCTACCGGCGCCGCGGGTCCGCGGCTGCTCGGCAAGCTGACGCCCGCCGCGTTGCGGAGCTGACCTCAGCGCGTGAGCGGGGCGCCCGCGCTCCCCAGGAACGCGAGCACTTT
>DASZRI010000289.1:0-5189 GCA_035549215.1 Gemmatimonadaceae bacterium
GCACCAGCGGTGCCCGAAGTTGATGCTGTTGAGGAACGCCTCGAGGATCTGCTGCTTGTTGTAGTGCCGCTCCATCTCGCGCGCCGCCGCCTGCTCGCGGAGCTTGCGCCCGATGCTGCGATCGCGGCGGTCCACCTGGTCCGGGTGCATGTTGCCGACCAGTTGCTGCGTGATCGTGCTCGCCCCGCGCACGTCGCCGCGCACCGCGTCCTTCAGCGCGCCGGCAATGCCCACCAGGTCCACGCCGTCATGCTGGTAGAAGCGCTTGTCCTCGATCGCGATGAACGCCTCGCCCACGTAGCGGGGCAGCGTGCGAATGGAGATGCTCGTCCGCCAATCGAGCCCGATCTCGCCGATGAGCGAACCGTCCCGCGCGTAGACGAGCGACGACTGCGGCAGCGGGACGATCTGCCACGCCGCGGTCGGCGCGACCCCGCGCGGCGCGCACGCGATGTCCTGCGCCGCGGCAGGCACGGCAAGCACGGCAGCCAGCACCGCGGCGACAGCCAACCGGCGGCCGGTGCCCCGCGGAAACACAGTGCAGGTGATGGACATGGACATCGTAAAGATACCCCGATCGGGGTGGCGTGGTTGCCTCGCGCCCCGCGCTCCGCGATCCTTAGACCGATATATGCCACCCCTCGTGCACCTGGCCGTCGCCCAGTTCCGCCCGAAAAAGGGCGACTACGCCGGCAACCTCGCCCACCTGGGCGAGCTCATGGCGCAGGCCGACTCGCTCGACCCGCGCCCCTCCGTACTGTGCCTCCCGGAATCCGCGCTCACGGGATACTTCCTGGAGGGCGGCGTCCGCGAACACGCGGTCACCGCCGGCCAGCTCGCCGCCGACCTCGACGCGACCTACCGCGCGGCGGTATCCACGCCGCGGCAGCTCGACGTGGTCATCGGCTTCTACGAAGACTGGGACCACAAGCTCTACAACAGCGCGATGTACGTGACGCTCGGCGGGCCGGCGCCCGCCATCCGCCACGTGCACCGCAAGATGTTCCTGCCCACGTACGGGCTGTTCGACGAGGAGCGCTTCGTCGAGCGCGGGCGGAGCATCCGCGCGTTCGACACGCCGTGGGGGCGCGCCGCGATCCTCGTGTGCGAGGACGCGTGGCACAGCATGACCGCGACGATCGCCGCCCTTGACGGCGCGCAGGTGCTGTTCGTGCCCACCGCGCCGCCCGCGCGCGGCGCATGGCCCGACGAGCGGCACCCGGGCATCCCGTCCAGCGTGAGCCGCTGGGAGCGCCTGGCGCGCGACATCGCCGACGAGCACGGCGTGTACGTCGTGCTCGCCAACCTGGCCGGCAGCGAAGGTGGACGCTCGTTCCCCGGCGCCGCGATGATCGCCGGCCCCAAGGGCGAGCTGCGCGTCCGCGGGCCGCTGTGGACCGAGGCGCTGGTCGTGCACACGCTCGACTTCGCCGAAGTCGCGCGCGCACGGGCCGACATGCCCCTCGTCGCCGACCTGGAAGTCATGGCGCCGCACCTGCGCGCTTCAATGGAGCAGGCCGAGTTGCGTGCCCCGGTCATCGAGGCGTATGACCCGGCGCCGGCGCCCGTCACCCGACCCCTCGGCGGCACGCGCGCGCCCACGGGGCCGATCCCTGTCGTGCAGGCCGACGATCACCGCACGCCGCCCATCCCGCTCGAGATCGACCCCGTGCTGGTCGAGCAGTGGCTGGTCGAGTTCCTGCGCGAGGAGATGGCGCAGCGCAGGTTCACGAAGGCCGTCGTCGGCGTGTCGGGCGGCGTGGACTCCGCCGTCACGGCGCTCCTCGCCGCGCGCGCCCTCGGCCCCGGGAACGTGATCGGCGTGCGCATGCCGTACCGGACCTCGAGCCCCGAGAGCAGCGCGCACGGCAAGATGGTGATCGAGGCCGCCGGCATCACCGACCGGCTGGTGGACATTTCCGCCGCGGTCGACGGCTACCTGCAGCACGAGCCCGACGCCGACGCCACGCGCCGCGGCAACGTGATGGCGCGCATG
Source organism: Gemmatimonadaceae bacterium (assembly GCA_035549215.1). Lineage (GTDB taxonomy): Bacteria > Gemmatimonadota > Gemmatimonadetes > Gemmatimonadales > Gemmatimonadaceae > JAGWRI01. The sequence continues at coordinate 1,997 of DASZRI010000289.1, forward strand.
CGCATGATCACGCTGTTCGACCTCTCCTCGAAGTACCACGCCATCCCGCTCGGCACCGGCAACAAGACCGAGCGCATGTTCGGGTACTTCACGTGGCACGCCGACGACTCGCCGCCGATCAACCCGCTGGGCGACCTGTTCAAGACGCAGGTGTGGGCGCTGGCCCGCCACCTCGGCGTGCCCGAGGTGATCGTGCGCAAGCCGCCGACGGCCGACCTCGTGGTCGGCCAGACCGACGAGGGCGACTTCGGCATCAGCTACGCGCGCGCCGACGAGATCCTCAACTGGCTGATGTGCGGCTATGCGCCGGCGAGCCTCGTGTCGCGCGGGTTCACGGAGGCGGAGGTCGCGATCGTGACGAAGCGCGTCGCGTCCACCCACTGGAAGCGCAAGCTGCCCACGGTTGCGATGGTTTCGCCGACCGCGATCGGCGAGAGCTACCTGCGCCCGGTGGACTACTAGCGGCCGGCGCGCGCCGCCCGGCTGCGCATCACGCCGGCCCGGGCGCCTCGATGATCGCCTCGGCCTCGATCTCGACGAGCATGTCGGGATCGATGAGCGCGCGCACCTCGACCATCGTCGTGGCGGGGCGGATGGTGCCGAACACCGCCCCGTGGGCGCGGCCCACGGCCTCGCTGTCGCGCTTGATGTTCACGACGTACATGCGCGTGCGCACGACGTCCTTGAGCGACGCACCTGCCTTTTCCAGCGCGGCGGCGATGTTCTTCAGCGCCTGCTGCGCCTGGATGCCCGCGTCGCCGATGCCGAGGACCTGCCCGCCGGGCCCGGTGGCCGTGGTGCCCGAGACGTGCACGACGTCGCCGACGCGGACGGCGCGCGAGTAGCCGACGCGCGGTTCCCACGGCGTGCCGGAGGAGAAGTTCTGTCGCATGGCGCGAAGGTTACCGCGCCACGTGGTGAGCCGCTATGCCGCCTCGGCGTATGCCAGGCTGACCGCGCGCCTGGCGCAGCGCTTGAGGGCGCGGTGCACCGCGCGGGCGTAGTGGATGAAGTTCATCCCCGCCCACGGGAAGCGGGTGAAGAACTCCGCGGGCAGCATGTCCGCCTTCAGGCGATTGCAGCGCGAGCAGGCAGAGACGAGGTTGCCCGGGTTGTGGGCGCCACCCCTGGCGAGCGGATGCACGTGGTCCAGCGTCGCGTTCTCGAAATCGAGCAACGTGCCGCAGTACACGCAGCGGCGGCCGCAGTCGCGCATGGCCGCACGCTTGATCGCGCGCTTCTGGTGACCGGGGGGGACCCGCCGCGCCTGGCGCGTGACGCGGGGGGTGCGGGGGAGGGCGACGCGGTGATAGTGCCGACGGCGGGACATTTCACCTCGCTGGAAAAGACGACCCCCCGCGACGGGATGTGGATCCCATCGCGGGGGGACTTGCCGGCCATCGTGGGCCGGGATCGGACGACCGAGCACCTGCGGCGCGGGGGCGCCAACACGGGTCGAGCGAATCGTCGCTGTCGAACCGGAGTGCTCATCGGCCTCCGAGGGGCGGGGGCGGGCCAGATGCCCGCTGGCCCATAAATGTGATATCACATTTCCCTGCGCAAGAGTTTTTTTCGCGACGATCGTGTCGCGCGGCGTCGAAGGTCGGGTCGCGCCACGCGGATGATCCCGTCGCGGGCGCGTCACGAGCCGTGCGCAAACTGTTGTTTTTCCACGACGCGATGGGCTGGTGATCTGGGTTCTTGACACGGTCGCACTGGAAATAGGACGTTTGGGGCCCTGTTTTTCGCGTCCCGGACCACCCGGCCGATGGCCCTGGCCACCTGCCGCGACGCGCTCCCTCGCCAGCCCCCGCATGCGCGCATCACTTCGCCTCGCCGGCTACGCCCTTCTGCTGTTGAGCGGCGTGACCTGCACCGAATCGCCGACGGCTCCGCGGAACGCCCGCCACGGCATGACGGCGTCCCTGAGCCTCCAGCCCAGCTTCTCGCGGGATGCCCAGGCCGCGCTCAGCAACCTGGGCGCCTTCGGCCTGAACGTGGACAACGTCCACATTCATATCGAGCATCCGCCGGCGGCGCCCCTGGATACGGTGATCCCCTTCCCGGCGAATGCCGATTCGATTGTCCTCTCGCTGTCCATCCAGCTCAACGCGCCCACCGAGCAGCTCTCGGCGCTGATCGAGCTGCGCCAGGGCGCGCAGGTGCTGTTCTCGGGGACGCAGACGCTCTTCGCGAGCGTCACCGGCACGCCGTCGCAGCCCAGCTCACCGGTGCCGATCACCTACGTGGGCCCGGGGGCAAGCGCGCGCACCCTGCACATCGCGCCCCGCGACACGGCGATCATCGGCGCGGGCAGCTTCGCGTATCGCTACGCGCTGCTCGACGCCAACGGCTCGAACGTGGTCGGTGCGCAGCCGGCATGGAGCATCTCCGACCCGACCATCGGCAGCATCGACCCCGCGACGGGACTCTTCACGGCCAGCGGCAAGCGCGGTACTGCGCGCATCGTGGCGGCGACGATCAACGGCCTGCGCGACTCGACGACGGTGGTTGTCGCCAACCAGCCGACGAAGCTCGTCGCCGTCTCCGGCACCGGCCAGACGGCAGCGGCGGGTACGCCGCTCGCGCAGCCGCTGGTCGTGCAGGCGCAGGCGAGCGACGGCAGCGCGGTGCCCGGCGTGCGCGTGAACTTCGCCACGACGGTGGCGGGCGCGAGCTTCAATCCCGTGTCCGGCGTCACGGACCTGAATGGCAACCTGCAGACGACGGTCACTCTCGGCCATACCGCAGGTGCGCAGGCGTTCACCGCCCTGTCCGCCGGGCTGACATCGGCCACCGCCACCGAGACGGCGACGGCGGCCGCCGCGGCCCAGCTGGCCAAGGTGTCGGGCGACCTGCAGAGCGACAGCATCAACGCCGTGCTCCCGCAGCCGTTCGTCGTACGCGTCACGGACGCGTACGGCAACGTGGCGTCCGGCGCCACGGTGAACTGGACCAGGATCGCGGGCGGCGGCACGCTGGCCGCGACGACGTCCGCGTCCGACTCGACCGGCATCGCGCGCGTGGGATACACGCTGGGCACGACCGCGCGCACCGACAGCGTGCAAGCCGCGCTCGTGGGCGTGAACGCCGCCACGGCGCTGTTCACCGCGCGCAGCTATGCCGCCGGCCCGACGGCGATCGCGATCGCGTCGGGTGACGCACAGTCGGCCGACGCCGGCACGCCGCTGCC
>DASZRI010000290.1:0-8549 GCA_035549215.1 Gemmatimonadaceae bacterium
GACGCCGCGATGCCGACGACGAAGTCGCCGTTCCGCACGCCGGCTGCGTCGAGGTCCGTCACCGCATTCTCGACGCGGTCCTCGGCGCCCTCCTGCGAGCGCGTGATCGCGGGCGCGCCGCCGGCGATGATCCCCTGCACCATCTCCGGATCGGTGCCGAAGGTGGGCGGGCATTCCGACGCGTCCAGGATGCCCAGGCGCCCCGACGTCCCGGCGCCGACGTAGAAGAGGCGGCCGCCGCGGCGAAAGGTGGCTTCGGCTTCCGCGATCGCGCGCGCGATGGCGTCGCGCTGGCCGTGTACTGCGTCGGGGACCGTGCGATCCTCCGCGGAGATGAGGTCCACGATCTCGAGCGGCGAGGCGAGGTCGATATCGGCAGTGCGCGGGTTGCGCTGCTCGGTGATGCGCGGATCGCGTGGCGGAGGGGTCACATGGGGCCGGGGAACTCCCGGCGGACTGGCGGGTGTTGAGTTTGCTGGGGGATCGAACCTGCCGGTAAGTTTACGGACGCCGGATTGCGAGTGGCAAGCCATCATCATGGAGACCGCGTGTCACGCCGCCTGCTCACCCTTGTCCTCCTCGCCGCCGCCGCGACGCCAGCGCGCGCGCAGCGCTACGGCGAGCCGTCCACCTGGTTGAGCGCCGGGATCGGCCTCTGGCAGAGCCAGGGCGTATACGACCCCGCGACGAATGCCGCCTGGAATTTCGGGAGCGCCACGCAGTACCGCGGGGCGATCGAGTTTCCCGTGGGCAATGGCGTCGCGCTCGGCGTCACGGGCACGTACGCGAGCGTGCCGCTCACCTACCAGGGATCGCTGTTCACGACCGATGCGACGATGGCCATGTCGCAGGTGCTGGGCACGGTGCACGTGGGCGGCGGCATGGGGTTCCACCAGGTGATCGACCTGTCGGCGGGCGCCGTGTCGTTCGCCGGGCTCAAGGCGAGCGACGGCACGTCCCTGCAGCCCGACAAGTCGATCATCGACTTCACGTTCGCGCTGGGCTACGGCCTGGGCTACGGCCTGTCGCGCAGCACCGAGCTCACGCTGGTGCAGGAGTACAGCACGTTCGTGCATGCGCGCGGGAGCGGCAACGCGGGCGGCAACAACACGCCGCGCCAGTGGGTGACGCGCTTCGGCGTGCGCTACGGCGTTGGCGGTCAGTGAGCAATACGAAGCTGACGACTGACCACTGACATGCTGGCTACAGTAACCAAGCAGTCCGACCGCGATCCGGCATGCCGGACCGCGGTCGGAGAACCTGGTTACGGTCCACGAGAGTGTCAGTAACCAGTCGCCAGGCACTGCGCAACGCGCTTACTTCTGGACCTGCACCGCCGAGTTCAGCTTGACCGTCATGTTGCTGCCCTGGGCGATGCAGCCTTCGTAGTTCGCGGTCGCCGCGGCCACGCCGGCACCGGCCGCCGCGCCCGCCGCCGCACCGACCACGGCGCCCTTGGTGTCCTTGCCCAGGAGCTTGCCTGCGATCGCGCCGACCACCGCGCCGCCGACCACCTTCTGCACGTCCTTCTCCTTGGGCTCATTGCGCACCTTGTCGATCTGCTCCGACTCGACCGTCGCGCTCATCGGATAGGTGTGCCCACCGAAGGCCACCGAGTTCACCTCGAAGCCCATGTCGATCGGGTCCCGGGCGTTCTCGCTGCGCTTGAGGTGCGTGATCGTCATCGAGACGGTGGCGCCCGCCGGGATGCTGACGCCGTTGGTGCCCGACACCGCCTCGGCCACGGTCGCCGTCACGTGATCGCCGATCTTGTGGGTGTTCGTGCAGACCTTCTCGGACGGGTGCAGCACGAGCGACGTGCCTTCGGCGATCGTGCCCATGACCGCGGCGGGGGCGCTGGGCTTCGAGGCCGCCGCGCCACCCTTGGCGGGTGTCCTGGCCGGCGCCTTCGTGGCCCCGCCCTCTGCCTTGGCGGCGTCGTTGAGCTGCGGCTGCCCGGTGGCGCCGCCAGCCATCTGCAGGTCCTTGTTCAGCGTCGTGTCGTTCGCGGCGGTCTTCTCGCCACCACACGCGGCGATCGCGGCGACCATGAGCAGGCCACCCAGCGTACGCGTATATTTCGGCATGCTTGCCTCCGAGCAGGGAAAGGGGGTTGTGTCAATGTACACCCGCCATCCGTCTTCGTGTCAGGGACGGCCCCGTAGCGGCCGCCTGGCTGCGACCTGCGTCACATGATCGGCCAGCCCTCGCTCCGGCGGCTCCTGCCCTACTACCGCCCGTACCGTCGGCAGATGGTGATCGGGCTCACGCTGACGGCCATCTCCTACGCGTTCTCCAGCGTGGGGCCGTGGTTCCTGCGCGCGGCGCTGGATGACATCCGTGCGCGCACGCCGCTGCGCCAGGTGTGGCTGCTCGTGGCCGCGATGCTCGGCGTCGCGCTGGTCGCCGGGTTCCTGCGGTACCTGATGCGCGAGCTGCTCAACGGCGTCAGCCGCTGGATCGAGTACGACATGCGCAACGAGCTGTTCGTGAAGCTCGAGACGCTCGACGCGACGTACTTCGCGCGCATGCGCACCGGCGAGCTGATGGCGAGGCTCACGAACGACCTGTCGGCGGTGCGCATGGCCGTTGGCCCGGCCGTGATGTACCTGACGAACACGATCGCCGGCGGCACGTTCGCGCTCGCGTTCATGCTGCAGATCAACGTGCGGCTCACGCTGCTCGCGCTGCTCCCGATGGTCCTGCTGCCGGTGTCGATGGTGTGGCTGGGGCGCGCGATCCACGCGCGCTTCGAGGCCGTGCAGGAGCATTTCGGCGACATGACGACCATGGCGCAGGAGAACCTCTCGGGCGTGCGCGTGGTGCGGGCCTACCGGCAGGAGCAGGCGGAGCAGGAGCGCTTTGCGCGGCTCGGCCAGGAGTACCTGCGCCGCAACATGCGACTGGCCACGCTGTACGGCATCATGAACCCGTCGTTCCAGGTGCTCGCGGGGCTGGGCAGCGTCGTCGTGCTCGGGATGGGCGGCGTGCTCACCGTGCAGGGGCGGATCAGCGTCGGCTCCTTCGTCGCGTTCGGCCTCTACCTCGGGATGCTGACGTGGCCGCTGATCGCGCTCGGCTACGTCATCAACCTGTTCCAGCGCGGCGCGGCGTCCATGTCGCGCCTGCTCGAGATCCTCGACGCGCAGCCGGCGCTGCAGCACGCGGCGGCGCCGCGCACGCTGGCGCGCAACGTCGCCGGCCGCACGATCGAGTTCCGCGACGTCGGCTTCCACTACCCGGTGCGCGACGGGCAGGCCCCGCGGTGGGTGCTGCGCCACGTCAGCTTCACCGCGCCAGCGGGCTCGACGATCGGCGTCGTCGGCGCGACGGGCAGCGGCAAGAGCGCGCTGCTGGACCTCGTGCCGCGCCTGTTCGACCCGCAGGAGGGCGAGATCCTGGTGGACGGCGTCCCGCTCCACGAGCTCGACCTGCATGCCTGGCGGGCCGAGATCGGCTACGTGCCGCAGGAAAGCTTCCTGTTCAGCGACTCCATCGCGCACAACCTGGCCTACGGCAACGCGACGCCGGACAACGCGCGCTGGGCCGCCGGGGTCGCGCAGCTCGCGGCGACGATCGAGTCGTTCCCGGGCGGCTACGACACCATGCTCGGCGAACGCGGGATCAACCTGTCCGGCGGACAGAAGCAGCGGGCCGCGCTGGCGCGCGCCCTGGCGCGGCGGCCGAGCGTGGTGCTGCTGGACGATGCGCTGAGCGCGGTGGATACGCACACCGAGGCCGAGATCCTGCGCTCGCTGCGCACGACGCTCGCGGGGCGCACGGCGCTCATCGCGTCGCACCGCGTGTCGGCCATCCGCGATGCGACGTTCACGGTGGTGCTGGACGAGGGCGAGGTGGTGGAGCGCGGCACGCACGACGAGCTGATCGCCGCCGGCGGCCGGTACTGGTCGCTGCTCAACCGCCAGCAGCTCGAGGAATCGCTCGAGGAACCGGCAGCGACGAGCTGACGTGCGCCGCTACAGCCGGCCGCGCAGCGCGGCGGGCGTGAACTTCTGCAGCAGCCCGGTGAGCACCGTCAGGTAGCCGCTCACGAGCAGCACGCCGACGGCGATCAGCAGCACACCCGAGATCCGCGAGATCCACGCCATGCGCGCGTGGTGCCGCTGCACGAGCGAGATCACGCGCTCGATGGCCACGGCCGTGAGCAGGAACGGCACGGCGAGCCCGAGCGAGTACACCGCGAGCAGCAGCACGCCGCGCTGCATGTCACCCATCGTCGCGGCATACGTGAGGATGCCGCCCAGGATCGGCCCGATGCATGGCGACCAGCCGGCGCCGAATGCCATGCCCACGACCACCGTGCCCAGGAACCCCAGCGGCTTGTCGCGCAGGTGGACGCGCGTGTCGCGGGCCATGAATGCCGGGTTGAACACCCCCAGCAGGTAGAGCCCGAACAGGATGATCACCGCGCCGCCGATGCGGGCCAGCCACTCGCGGTGGAGCAGGAGCACGCGCCCGATCACGCTGGCCGTGGCGCCGAGCGTGACGAAGACGATCGAGAACCCGACGACGAAGAGCGCAGCGTGCAGGAGCGTGAGCCGCCGCGACTCGCGCGCGTCTTCCAGCGAGATGCCGGCCACGAACGTCAGGTAGCTCGGCACCAGCGGCAGCACGCACGGCGAAAGGAAGCTGAGCACGCCGGCGGCAAACGCCACCGTGAGTCCGACCGCGCTCCCCCCGCCGTCCGCGATCATCGGCTAGGGCTGCGCCACCGGTTCGCGGTGCGCGGCGATGATGGCGCGGAACTGGTCGCCCGTCAGGCGCTCGGGTTCATCCGGATCCTCGGCGCGCTGCTGCACCCCGCGCACCACCTGGTCCACGGTGACGAGGGGCGCGTCGGCCTCGGCCTTCACGTTCGCCTCCCACTTGCCGCGGTCGGGCCCCTTGAGCGTGTGGCGGTAGGTGGCGGTGAACACGGTGTATCGGGCGGGGCGCATCGGCTCGCCCGAACCCGGATCGTCGAGCGCGGCCCCTTCGGCCGCGGCGGGTTCCTCGCTCGTGACCTCGACGCCGGCATCCCCTCCCTCGGCCGGCGCCCCGCCGTCACTCTCGACCGACGATCCTTCGACCGTTGCCGGCGCCTCGCCCTCCGGCAGCACGACGGGCACCGGCTCGGGCAGGCGCGCCGCGATCACGGCCACGCCGCTCTCGATCCCGCCCTGGCGGCGCGGCGCAAAGAAGTGGACCTCGATCACGTCCGCACCGGCCAGCTGGTCGCCGACAGCGAGGATGAACCGCTCGCGCGTCTCGCTCACGGTCATGACGCCGCCGCCGCGGCGGGCGCCGCCTTGCGCGCATCGAGCTCGCGCTCGACGTAGAGTCGCAGAATGTGCATGAAATCCTGGGCATTGGTCACGACACCGAACGCCTGGTGGGTGCCGCGGTCCTTGAGCTTGCTGACGACGAACTCCGACGAGTCCACGCAGATCACGGGCAGTTCGCGCATGGTGCCGTCGGGGTCGGTGACGAAGGCGGGGAGCATGTTGCCCGTGGCGATGCCGTGCAGCGCCGTCGCGATGACGATCGCCATCGTCGCCTTCACGGTGTGGCGACGCATGGCGTCCTGCGCCACGAGCATGTCGGTGATCACCTCGGGCAGCGGGCCGTCGTCGCGGATGGAAGCCGTGAGCACGAAGGGCACCGCGTGCACCACGCACGCATGCATGATGCCGTCGGTGATGATCCCGCGGCGCACGGCCTCGGCGATGGACCCCACCGCGCGGACCTTGTTGATGGCGCGCATGTGCAGCCCGTGGCCGCCCTGCGTCGGCTGGCCGCTGCCGGTCATGCCGAGCGTCGTGCCGTAGATGGACGCCTCGATGTCATGCGCCGCGACCGCGTTGCCCGCGAGCATCGCGCCGACAAAGCCATGCTCGATGAACCAGACCATGTCCGCGCGGGCGCGCGAATGCACGAGCGCAGGGCCGGCCACCCACACGGGGTAGCCGCCGCGGTCGCGCTCGGCCAGCAGGATGCGCGCCATGAGCCCGTAGTCGATCGGCTTCTCGCGCGACACCTCGCTGGTCATGAACTGGAACTCGCCGCCGTCCTGCAGCGACACGAGCGCCTGCTCGTGCACGAAGATCCCCTCGCGCCCGTCCTCGCTGGCCGCGACGGCCACGAGCTCGCCCCGCCGCACGCGACGCATCTCGCGCGCCCACAGCCCTCCGGATGCGTCGAGCACGAGCCCGGCATCCATGCGCGGCTCGCGCGGCGTGCGCCAGGCGCCACGCACGCGCACGTACGTGGGCAGGTTCGTCGTCGAGAAGAACCCCTCCGGGAACACGCCGTCGGCCGGCGCCGGCTCGAAGCGGGCATCCGGCGCCGCGGCCAGCGCGGGCGAGTCCAGGTCAGGCGGGACGATGCGCGTCACGATTGAAAGATGGCCGCCCCGGGTGGGGCGAACAAGGCACGCGTCACAGCAGCGACACGGGATCGCGATCCACCGTCACGCGCAGCCCGCCCTGTGCAGGAATCACGAAGCGCGACGCCAGATATTGCCCGACCCGCGTGAGCGCCCCCGCATGCCCGGCCTTGAGCACGATGTGCCACCGCCACCGCTTCTGGATCCGGTCCACGGGACATGGCGCGGGACCGATCACGCTCACGCGGCCGGGCTCGCGCGTGTCCACCAGCTTGCGCACCCATTCCGCGGCCGCCTGCGCCAGCTCCGCCGTGCCCTGCTCCGTCTCGCCGCTCACGATCACGTTGGACACGCGGACGAACGGCGGGTACGTCGGGCTGCGGCGCCCCTCGAGCTCCTGCGCGACGAATCCCTCGTAGTCGTGCGCGGCCGCGCACTGCACGGCGTGGTGCGTCGGCACGCGCGTCTGCACGATCACGCGGCCGCGCTTCTCGCCGCGCCCGGCCCGCCCCGCCACCTGGCTCACGAGCTGGAAGCAGCGCTCCGACGCGCGGAAGTCCGGCATGTTGATCCCGACGTCGGCGTCCACCACGCCCACGAGCGTCACGTTCGGGAAGTCCAGCCCCTTGGCGATCATCTGCGTGCCGAGCAGGATGTCCACCTCGCCGCGCCCCACGCGGTCCAGGATCTCGGCGTGCGCCCACTTGCCGGTGGTCGTGTCCACGTCCATGCGCGCGATGCGCGCCGACGGAAAGCGCTCGCCGAGCAGCCGCTCCACCTGCTGCGTGCCCATGCCCCGGTGGCGCATGATCGGCGCCTGGCACTCGGGGCACGCCGCGGCCATGGGCGTGCTGTGCTGGCAGTAGTGGCACACCAGCCGCTCCGGCACGCGATGGTACGTGAGGCTGATGTTGCAGTTGGGGCACGCGACCACGTGGCCGCAGGTGCCGCACTGGATGAACGACGCGTAGCCGCGGCGGTTCAGGAGCAGGATGCTCTGCTCCCCGCGCGCCAGCCGTAGCTGCAGCTCGTCCTCCAGCGGCTCGCTGAGCACGCCGCGCAGCGCGAACTCCTCCGCACTCAGCCGCACCACGCCGGGCCCGGGCTCGGGACGCCGCATGTCCACCACCCGCACCTCGGGCAGCACGCCGCCGCCCACGCGATCGGGCAGCCGCAGCAGCCGGTACTTGCCCGCCGTCGCGTTCACCCAGCTCTCGAGGCTCGGGGTCGCGCTGCCGAGCACGACCACGGCGCCGGCGGCGCGCGCGCGCATGAGCGCCACCTCGCGCGCGTGGTAGCGCGGCGTCTCCCCCTGCTTGTACGTGGCCTCGTGCTCCTCGTCCACGATGATCGCGCCGAGGTCGGGCAGTGGCGCAAAGACCGCGGAGCGCGCCCCCACCGCGATGCGCTTCTCGCCGCGCTTCAACGCGAGCCACGCGTCGTAGCGCTCGCCGTCGCTGAGCCCGCTGTGCAGCACGGCGATGCGGTCGCCGAAGGCGGCGCGGAACCGCTGCACCGTCTGCGGCGTGAGCGCGATCTCGGGGACGAGCACGATCGCGCTCTGCCCGCGCGCGTCCACCACGCGACGGAGCAGCTCCACGTACACGAGCGTCTTGCCGCTGCCCGTGACCCCGTGCAGCAGGAACGTCTCCCCCGGCGCGCCGGCCGCCATCGCGTCGATCGCCGCCTGCTGCGCGGGCGTGGGCGCGTGCGTGGATGCCGGCCCGGTGGGGCGCGACAGGAAGGGATCGCGCGCCACGACTTCCCGCTCGAGCGCGATAAAGCCGCGCTTCGCCAGCGCCGCGATGGCCGACGGCGAGGCGCCGAGCTGCGACACGAGGTGCTCCACCGCGGCGCGCCCGCCCAGCGACTCCAGCACCTCGTAGGCCGCCCGCTGCCTGGGCGCGCGCCGGAACTCCGAGTCTCGCTCCAGCAGCGATGGAAGCTCGCGCGCGATGCGCGCCACGCGGCGTGCCTTCTGCGACGGCACCGGCGCATGCGCGCCCGACAGCGCGGCCGGCAGCATGGTGCGCAGCACCACGCCCAGCGGCGCGGCGTAGTAGGCCGACATCCAGCGCCCGAGCTCGAGCAGCGACGCATCCAGCGCCGGCGCGTCGTCGGGGGCATCGAGGATGTCCCTGGGCGTCACACCTTCCTGCGGCTC
>DASZRI010000291.1:0-18536 GCA_035549215.1 Gemmatimonadaceae bacterium
TCTCTCGGTGGGCGAGCTGCTGAGCAAGGCCATCCGGTTCACGCACGCCGAGCAGAGCGTCAGCTCGCTGTTCGACTGAGCAGGACCCGCGCGGTCGCCGCGCGGCGCAGGACCCCGGCGCTCGCGCTGGTGGAGGAGTACCCCGTGGCCGCGCCGGCCGTCTGCCGGCATCGGCATGGTAGGGAGGACGCAGCCTCCTGAGAGTAGCACCGAGCGTCACGGGCTCGCTGCAACGCAGACCGTTTTCCAGGACGTCGTACCATGGCAATCGCATCCCTCTCCGCCTCGCTGCGCCAGGACACTGGCAAGGGCGTGGCGCGCAAGCTTCGCCAGTCGGGCCAGCTCCCGGCCGTCATCTACGGCCACGGCCGCCAGCCGCAGGGGCTCTCGCTCAACACGCGTGAGGTCGAGCGCCTGTTCGAGCGCATCGCCACCGCCAGCACCGTCATCGAGCTGGACATCAGCGGCACGACGGCGCGCACGCTGATCCGCGAGATCCAGCGGCATCCGTTCAGGAAGCAGATCCTCCACATCGACTTCCAGGAGCTCGTGGCCGGTGAGAAGGTCACGGTCGAGGTTCCGCTCGTGTTCGTCGGCACCCCCGAGGGCGTGCGGACGGGCGGCGGCATCCTGGACCAGGTGATGCACGCAGTGTCCATCGAGGTGGACCCGTCGGACATCCCGAACCACATCAACGTGGACGTCTCGGGCCTGACGATCGGCCACGGCATCCACGTGCGCGACCTCGTGCTCCCCGCGGGCGTCGAGGTGCTCGACGATGCGGACGCGACGATCTGCGTCGTGTCGGCGCCGAAGACTGCGACCGAGGAAGTGCCGGGTGCGGCGGAGGTGGCGGCCGAGCCCGAGCTCATCCGCAAGCCCAAGGCGGAAGAGGGCGAGGCGGAGGAGAAGTAATCCTCCGCGCGCTCCTCGCAGCCCTTCGCACTCCGCGCACGGCGTCCGACGACGGCGAGCCCATGAAAGTCATCGTCGGGCTGGGAAACCCGGGCGCAGAGTACGAGCGGACGCGTCACAACGTCGGCTGGTGGGTCATCGACCACCTGGCCGACGTTTGGCGTTTCGAGGGCTGGAAGATGGATGGCGAAGCCCGCGTGGCGTCCGGCATGGTCGGCACCACGCGTGTCCGCCTGGTGAAGCCGCTCACCTACATGAACCTGAGCGGCGCCGTACTGCGCCCGTACCTGCGACGCGAGGGATGGTCGGCCGCGAAGGACCTGCTCGTGCTCGTGGACGAGGTCGCGCTGCCCGTGGGCAGCTTCCGCATCCGCGCGCGCGGCTCGGCGGGCGGGCACAACGGCCTCAAGAGCATCGAGGCCGCCGTCGGCTCGCCGGAGTACCCGCGGCTGCGCGTGGGCATCCGCCCCGAGGACGAGCGCGCCCTGCGCGGCGACCTGGCGGACTTCGTGCTGGGCGACTTCGGCAAGCGCGAGACGGTCCTTGTCGAGGACCTGATGCCGACGCTCACGTCCGTGGTGGAAACGTGGCTGACGGACGGGGCCGAGGTCGCGATGAACCGGTTCAATCGCGAGGGGAAGAAGGGGCAGGAGAAGTAGCGCGCCGGCCGCCAGGGTTCCGGACGCGCTGCGGCTGCAGGACAGCACCCCTCACTTCCCCGTTCCCTGGCGGCTCGGCGCATCTCCTTCGAGGCTCCGCTTCGCTCGACGACACGATGGCGACGAACACCGACGGCACGGCCATCAATTTCCCGCAGGCGTTAGCTTTCGGGTTCGCCAGACTCAACCTCCAGTACATGTCATGCTGAAACTCGGCATTGTCGGGCTGCCCAACGTCGGCAAGTCCACGCTGTTCAATGCGCTCACCGCCGCCAAGGCGGAGGCGGCCAACTATCCGTTCTGCACCGTGGAGCCCAACGTCGGCATGGTCGAGGTGCCGGACCCGCGGCTGGACAAGCTCACGGAGCTGGTGCAGCCCAAGCGGACCGTGCCCGCCGTCGTGCAGTTCGTGGACATCGCCGGGCTGGTGAAGGGCGCGGCCGAGGGCGAGGGACTCGGGAACAAGTTCCTGACCAACATCCGCGAGACGGACGCCATCGTGCACGTGGTGCGTTGCTTCGACGATCCCGACGTGACGCACGTGATGGGAGGCGTGGACCCGGTGCGCGACCGCGAGGTGATAGAGTTCGAGCTCGCGCTGTCGGACCTCGGCGTCGTGGAGAAGCGGCTGGACAAGGTGCAGCGCTCGGCGCGCACCGGCGACAAGGAGGCCAAGGTCGAGCTGCCCGTGCTCGAGCTGGCGCACTCGTTCCTGAAGGACGGCAAGGGGCTGTGGGAGGCGCGGCTCAACGACGAGCAGCTCGCCATCCTGAAGCCGCTGACGCTGCTCACGACCAAGCCCGTGCTCTACGCGGCGAACGTGACCGACGCCGAGCTGTCGGGCGACGAGGGCAGGTACCTCAAGGCGCTGCGCGAGACGATTGCCTCGAGCGGCGAGCACGCGGAAGTGGTGCCCTTCTCCGCCAAGATCGAGGCGGAGCTGGCCGAGCTGCCGCCAGGCGAGCGGCGCGATTTCCTGGACTCGCTGGGGCTGGAGTCCGCGGGGCTGGACCGGCTGATCCGCGCCGGCTACCACCTGCTGGGGCTGCAGACGTACTTCACGGCCGGCGAGCAGGAAGTGCGGGCATGGACCATCCACCGCGGGGACACGGCGCCGGCGGCGGCCGGGGTGATCCACTCGGACTTCGAGCGCGGGTTCATCCGGGCGGAAACCGTGGGCTACGAGGAGTTCGTGGCGAACGGCGGGTGGAAGGGCGCTCGCGAGAAGGGCGGGGTGCGGTCGGAGGGCAAGGAGTACGTGGTGCAGGACGGGGACGTGATGCTGTTCCGGTTCAACGTCTGACCACGGAACTGCAGATTTGAGATTCGGGATGTGAGATGCGGGGAACGGCAATGAGGGAGCGCATCGCCCCGCGTCATCACACCGCGAGGACGCGACGGTAGCTCGCGTCGAGGCGATCCAGCTCGGCGTCCCACGAGAGGAGCGCGGCGGTGCGCAGCGCGCCCTCGGCCAGCTTCCGGGTCAGCGCGCGGTCATCCGCCAGCCGTAGCATGGCCTTCGCCATGCGGCTCACGTCGTGGTCAGCCACGGCGATGCCGTTCTCCCCGTCGCGCAGGTGCTCGGCCACGCCTCCCGCTGGCACGGCGAGCACGGGCAGTCCGCTGGCCATCGCTTCGAGCACCACGAGCCCGAGCGTTTCCGTCAGCGAGGCGAACGCGAACGCGTCGGCGCTGGCGTAGAGCTCGGGCAATTCGGTGGTGCGACCGAGGTGCCCGAGGAACATGACGCCCGGCGGTGCCGCGCGTCGCAGCGCAGCCTCGACCGGGCCCGTGCCGGCAATCACGAGCCGCAGGCCAGCGCCTTCGCGCATGCCGGACGCGCGTGCGAAGGCGCGGACCAGCACGTCGACGCTCTTCTCCGCGGCCAGGCGGCCG
Source organism: Gemmatimonadaceae bacterium (assembly GCA_035549215.1). GTDB lineage: Bacteria > Gemmatimonadota > Gemmatimonadetes > Gemmatimonadales > Gemmatimonadaceae > JAGWRI01. The sequence continues at coordinate 3,471 of DASZRI010000291.1, forward strand.
ACGTAGAGGAACGTGAAGCAGCCGTCCCCGCCGATCCGCTCCCGCATCCGGGCTGTCCGCCGGGTTGGCGAAAAGACGGCCAGGTCCACGCCGCGCCCCCACACCTCGCCCGTTGTCACGCCCATCCCGACGAGCTCCCGGCGGGCGGCCTCGGACGGCGTGTACGTGCGCACGGCGCGGCGGTGAAAGCGGCTCAGGTACCGCGTGACCGTTGGGCGCAGCCACGGGAGCCCGTACGACGCCGTGTACCGCCCGAAGTCCGTGTGGAACGACGTGACGATCGGTATCCCGTGGCGCCGCGCCCCGCGCTGCGCGAGGCGGCCGATCACGAACTCCGTCGCGCAGTGCACCAGGTCCGGCCTGAACTCCGCGACCACGCGGTCGATGCGCCGGGCCGCCGGCGCCGCAATGCGGAGGTCGGGATAGGGCGGGAATGGTGCGCTGCGGATCGCCTCGACATCCACCGGGGGGCCGGAGAGCGCGGGGCGCTGGTCCGGGGCGGGCGCCGGGTATCGCGGGGCGATGACGCGGCACTCCCATCCGCGCTCGACGAGGCCCTGCACTGACAGGGCCGTGACGACCGACACGCCATTCACCTGCGGCGGGTAGGTGTCGGTGCAGACCAGGATGCGGGGACGCCGGGGCGCGCGAGGCATGCGTCCAGTCTCTTGGGTCCGCGCCACGACGGCGCGGTGATTCGGTCACGGGATTGTGAAGCGCATCGGCAATCCCGTCGCCGGACCACGTGGCAACGCGTGACGCCGTTGACACGCGGCAGAGCAATGACCGTGGCCCGTGCCGCCCATCATGCTTCGCGAAGGCGCGCGTCCCTGCCCGGCCGTCGTGCAGGTGCGCGGACGCGACTCGCTGCTCCCCGACTGGAGGCCATGAGATGACCCATCGCCCGATCATCCGCCGCGTGATCACCGTCGTCCTCGACGGCCTGCGCAGCGACGCCGTTCATGCGCTCGACCTGCACCACGTTCGTGCGCTCGCGGCGCGGGGCGCATTCACGTGGACGGCCCAGACGGTTGCCCCCAGCGTCACCGCTGCGGCGATGGGTTCGCTGCTCACGGGCGTGCGACCGGAGCGGCACGGGCTCACGAGCGACCGCTTCCACATCCCGCGCTCGCGCGGCCCGGTGGTGCCGCTTCCGCGCCAGCTCACTGACGCCGGCTACATGACCACGGCGTGCATGGCCGACGTGCCGCTGCTCTATCGTCGCATCGCGCGGGCGCTCGCGCGCCGACTGGGGGTCGCCCGGCCCGTCTTCAGCGGGCAGGGCGCACCGGAGATCCTGCGCGCGGCCCAGCCGTGGCTGGCCTCGCAGCGGTCGGGACTTGTCCTGCTGCACTGGCCTGACGCCGACCGCGCGGGCCACGAGGCGGGCTGGATGTCGCCCACGTACGCAGCCGCCGCGCGGCGGCTGGACGCGACGCTGGGCGCGCTCGTGTCGCACTGCGACCTGGATGGTGATGGCTCCACGCTGCTGATCGTGATGGCCGACCACGGCGGGGGCGGCGTGGATCCCCGCAACCACGACAGCGCGCACCCCCTGGATCGGACGATCCCGCTGGTCCTGGCGGGTGGAAACGTGGCCCGCGGCCGCCACCTGGGGGCGGGGGTCTCGCTGCTCGATGTACCCGCCACGATCCTGTGGGCGCTGGGGATCACACGCCCGGCTGCGCAGGAGGGACGCGTCCTGCTGGAAGCCTTTGCCGCCGGGGAATCCGCCGCCGCCTGAACAGGGGGTCGGCCCCTTACTTCAAGTCAGTCAACCGCTTAAGTTTCGGGGCTCGCCTTGCCGCAACGCGGCTGGGCTCACAATTCATCACCCTCCTCCCGCTCCGGCAACCAGCGGGGGGCGGAACCAGACCACAGGGAGGATTGCCGCGACATGACTCGCCCCTACGAGGCGGTGTATGTCTTCGACTCGACGCTCGAAGACGCCGCCATCAACGAAAAGCTGACGCGCTATGCGGAGCTCCTCGGCAACCCCGGGGACCTCACGACCGACCATTGGGGTCGCCGCCAGCTTGCCTACACCATCGGCCGCAAGGACACCGGCTACTACGTCGTCTCCCGCTTCTCGGCGGACCCGGCGCGGCTGCCCGAGTTCGAGCGTGCGCTGAAGCTCGACGAGGGCGTGATCCGCTACCTCATCTCGCTGTACGAGCATGAGCTGGGCGCGCCGCCGATGACCGAGGAAGAGCTCGCTGCCGCCAACGCGCGGCGTGACCAGGATGACGACGAGGACGAGGAGTAACCATGCGCCGCCCACAGAAGACCTGCCCGTTCTGCGAGACGCGCGTGCGCTTCATCGACTACAAGGATGACCGCACGCTGGGCCGCTTCATCACCGACCACGGCAAGATCCTGCCGAGCCGGCTGAGCGGCACGTGCGCCCGCCACCAGCGCCAGCTGAGCAACGCGATCAAGCGCGCGCGGTACCTGGCGCTGATCCCGTACATCCGGGGCGCGCAGGGCTGAGCATGACGGAAGCCGTCCAGCCGGCGCCGACGGAACGCGGGTGGGGCAAGCTCCTGCTCGCGCTCGTGGCGTTCCTGTTCATCCCCACGATCCCGCAGTTCCGCGCGATCCTCCCGGTGGAGCAGACGTTGACGCTGCTCGTGCCGGCGATTGCCGCCTGCGCGCTCGTCGGGTGGTGGGCGGGGGGACGGCTCTTCCTGGCGGTGGTGTGGGTCGCGGCGGCCGTGCTGCTGGCCGCGCAGCCTGCGACCACGCCGGGCGTGTTCTACAACCTGCAGCGTGGCTGGAGCCTGCTGCTGGCCGGGGCGTTCGGGCTCGTGTGCCTGTTCGGCGTGCGGCGCCCGTTCTTCGTGCGCGCGCTGGTGGCGCTCACGATCGCGCTCCTGCTGGCCCTCGTCATGTGCGCGCTCGGGCCGGTGACGGCCGCGGACGTGCACACGGCGGTGGGCGCCGAGCTGGCGCAGCGCAACCGGGACACGATGACGCTGCTCAACAGCTTCATCGGCCAGCACGCGGACCAGTGGAACCAGCTCGTGGCCAAGCTGCCGCAGCTCGGGACGCTGCCCGCGGAGACGGAGAAGCAGCTTGGCGCGCTGGCCGGCGCCGGGCGCACGCTGTACCCGTCCCTGCTGGCGCTCGAGTCGCTGGTGGCGCTGGCGATCGCCTGGGCGACGTACCATCGCCTGGGCCGGGCCCGGCTGGGGCCGCCGCTCGCTCCGCTGCGTGACTTTCGGTTCAACGACCAGCTGGTGTGGGGCCTGATCGCCGGACTGACGATCGTGTTCCTGCCCACGCTCTCCGGGTTCCTGCCGGTGGGGCGCAACCTGCTGGTGTTCTTCGGCGCGCTGTACGCGATTCGCGGCCTCGGCGTGCTGAGCTTCTTCCTTGCGCCCGGCGCGCTGGCCATTGCGGCGACGGTCGGGTTCGTGATGCTGTGGGCACCGGTGCTGAACGCAGTCGCGGTGCTCGCCTTCATGCTTCTGGCCCTCGCGGCGTTCGGCCTTGGCCTGGGTGATACCTGGGCTGACTGGCGGAATCGCGCGCGCTCAACTTCGTAAACCGCATTTCGGGTACTTCCATGCAGATCATTCTTCGCCAGGCCATCGAGAACCTCGGCAAGCCCGGGGACGTGGTCACGGTCAAGGCGGGATACGCCCGCAACTACCTGCTGCCGCACGGGCTCGCCTACGAGGCGACGCCGGGCAACCTCAAGCGCATCGCGCAGGAGCGCGCGCGCCTGGAGGCGGCCGAGAACGAGCGCCGCGCCGCGGCGCAGACGATCGCCGACAAGCTGGAGCAGGTGTCGCTCACCTTCAGCGCTCGCGTGGGCGAGGAAGGCAAGCTGTTCGGGTCGGTGACGGCCGCGGACATCGTCGCGCAGCTCGAGGCCCAGGGGCTGCAGATCGAGAAGCGCCAGATCGACCTCCACGAGCCGATCAAGGCGCTGGGCGTGTACAAGGTGCCGGTGCGCCTGCACGCCGACGTGAAGCCGGAAATCCGCGTCTGGGTGATCAAGCAGTAGCCCGGCGGACGGACGGTTGGCGGTGCGGACGGGGCTCGTCGCGCGGCGGCGGGCCCCGTTCGGCTGTCCCGGGGGAGAATTGGGGATTAACGTACACGCCAGAGATGTGAGATGTGGGATGTGAGATGTGAGATGTGGGATGTGGGATGTGGGATGTGAGATGTGAGATGTGAGATGTGGGATGTGCGGGGGACGGGGGCGCGCGAGGGAGTGCGCGGGTTGCGGCACCGGGGCCGTGAGACCGATCATTCCGAGTACGCCGCTCGTCGTTGGCATCTCGTGTCTGGCGCCGCGCAGTCGGCAGTGCGCAGCCTGCAGGGCGTAGTCGGCGGTGCGCAGTCTGCAGGGCGTAGTCGGCAGTGCGCAGTCGGCGGTGCGCAGTCGGCAGGGCGTAGTGCGTCGTTGCAGTCGCTGGTTGTGAGTTCGCAGTCTTCAGTAGTCATCGCTTTTCAATCGCTGTTTCGGTCCTGCGCTGTTCCCGGCCCTGCGCTGTTCCCGGTCCTGCGCCGTTCCCGGTCCTGCGCTCTTTTTTTCCAAATGCCCTCTCTCGATCTCGTCCGCTCCGCCGCCGAGTCGCTGCACTCGAACAAGGCCGTCAACGTCGTCGTGCTCGACCTCTCGGGCGTTTCCGACATGACGGACTACTTCGTCATCGCCAGCGGCACGTCCGACACGCACGTCCGCGCGCTGGGCGAGCACGTCATCGAGGACCTGCGCAAGCAGGGCCACAAGGTCCATCACGTCGAGGGGCTCACGCAGGGCCGCTGGGTGCTGCTCGACTACGTGGACTTCGTCGTCCACCTCTTTCACCCCGCGCTGCGCGAGTTCTACCAGCTCGAGCGCCTCTGGGGTGACGCGCGCGTGGTGCGCGTTGGGACGACGGGGGCGGGTGCGTGAGGTTCCGCCGGGGGGCGATCGCGGGTCTCGCCCTGCTGGCCGCCGCACGGCCGGCGCATGCCCAGAGCTACTTCGGGCAGAACCAGGTCCAGTACGCGCACTTCGACTGGCACGTCCTCGAGACGCAGCACTTCCTGGTCTACTACTACCCGGAGGAGCGCGAGGCGACGATGGACGCCGCGCGCATGGCCGAGCGCGCGTACGCGCGCCTCTCGCGCGTGCTCGACTACCAGTTCCGCGAGAAGAAGCCGATCGTCCTGTTCGCGTCGCGCACGGACTTCGGGCAGAACAACGTCACCGGTGACCTGGGCGAGGGCACGGGCGGCGTCACGGAAGCGCTGCGTCACCGCATGCTGCTCAACTTCACCGGCGACCTGCGGTCGTTCGAGCACGTGCTGACGCACGAGATGGTGCATGCCTTCCAGTACGACGTCTTCGCGCGCGGCCACGCGGGCAACGGCCTGCAGACGCTCGCGGAGGTCAACCCGCCGGCGTGGTACGCCGAGGGCATGGCCGAGTACCTGTCGCTCGGCCCGCGCTCGCCGTTCACCGACGCGTGGATGCGGGATGCCGCGCTCAACGGCAACCTGCCCACCATCCAGCAGCTCACCGACCAGCCGGAGAAGTACTTCCCGTACCGCTTCGGGCATTCATTCTGGGCGTACGTGGGCGCGCGCTGGGGCGACGAGGCGATCGGCAACATCCTGCGCTACACGCCGAGCCTCGGGATCGAGAAGGCGTTCCAGCGCAGCACCGGGCAGGCGCTGAAGCAGACGGGCGACGACTGGAAGGCGTACGTGCAGGATCGCTACCTGCCCGGCATCGCGGGGCTGGACCGTCCGCGTGTCGAGGCGCAGCCGCTGCTCAATCCGGACCGCAGCGGCGGCGACGTGTTCCTGGCCCCTGCCCTGTCGAGCGACGGCTCGCGGGTCGCGTTCTTTGCCAACGGCAGCGCGCTGCGCGGGCAGGTGTTCATCGACCTCTGGCTTGCCGACGCGCACACCGGGCGCCGCGAGGCGCGGCTGGTCAAGACGACGACGGACCCGAACTACGAGGAGCTGCGCGTCCTGTACTCGCAGGCGGAATTCTCGCCCGACGGGCGCCGGCTCGCGTTCACCGCGCAGGCCGACGGGCGCGATGTCCTGCGCATCATGGACGTCGCGACGCGCACGGAGGTGCGCCGCTTCGACCGGCTGCCGCTCGTGAGCGTGACGAACCCGACCTGGTCGCCCGATGGCACGCGCCTGGCGTTCAGCGGCACGCACGGCGGCATCACGGACCTGTACGTCGTCAACGCGGACGGCACGGGACTGCGCCAGCTCACCGACGACGCATACGCCGACCTGCAGCCGCAGTGGTCGCCGGACGGGCGCACGATCGCATTTGTCACCGATCGCGGCCCTGACGCGAACCTCGAACGCCTGTCGTTTCCGCCGTGGCGGCTGGCGGTCTACGACCTGGCCACCGGCCGGATCACCGTGCTGCCCGGGCAGGCGGGACTGAACCTGAACCCGCAGTGGTCCCCCGACGGCAAGGCGTTGGCGTATGTCTCCGACCGCACCGGTATCGCGAACATCTTCCTGCGCGACCTGGGCTCGGGACAGGACTTCCAGCTCACGAACCTGATCGGCCCGGTCTCGGGGATCACCGAGTACAGTCCCGCCATCTCGTGGGCACGCGGCGCCGACCGCCTGGCGTTTGCGTACTACGACGACGGCAAGTACACGGTGTGGACGATCGACCACCCGCGCAGCCGCGCCAAGGCGCCATGGCAGCCGCCGGCGGTGGCCGTGGCACCGCTGATGCCGCCGCGCGCGCCGCGCGATTCCACCACGCTTCGCCGGCAGGGGGACACGGTGAGCGTCAGCATCGCGGCGCTGCTCGACAGCACCACGATGGGGCTGCCCGACACGGCGCGCTTCCGCGACACCGACTACCGCCTGCGCTTCCAGCCCGACTTCGTCGCGCGCCCGAGCATCGGCTACGCGCCCGACAACTACGGCCGCAACCTGTTCGGCGGGTCCACCATCGTGCTGAGCGACATGCTCGGCGATCATCGCGTGGCGGTCGCGGCCGAGATCAATGGACGCCTGAGCGAGACGCGCGCCTTCCTGGGCTACACGAACCTCGCGCACCGCCTCCAGTACACGGTCGGCCTCGCGCAGTCGCCATTCTACTTCCTCACCGGCGACACGATCGTCAACCCCGGCCCGAGTGCCAGCGGCACCGAGCGGCAGGAGATCACGACGTACGTGGAACGCCAGGCGTTCGTGCAGGTGGCGTACCCGCTGGATCGCTTCCGGCGGATCGAGATCGGCGGCGGCTTCAACAACATCGACCGCGAGCGGTGGTTCATCAGCCGCGGCGTGGACCAGGGCTACGCGATCTCGTCGTTCCAGTTCGACAGCACGCGGCGCGACCACAGCCTGGACTACCTGGACGCGCAGCTCGCCTACGTGTCCGACAACTCGCTGTACGGCCCCACCGGTCCGCTGGCCGGCCGCCGGTTCCGGCTGCAGGTGAGCCCCGTGCTCGGCGCGTACGACTGGGTGGAGTACCTGGCCGACTACCGCCGCTACGATCCCATCCTGTTCAACTACCTGACGCTGGCCACGCGCCTGTATGGCGACGTCTCCATCGGGCGGGACGAGGGCGCGTTTCCCAAGTACATCGCGCGCCCCGACTTCGTGCGCGGCTACGACCGGAACAGCTCGTTCTACTCGAGCTGCCCGATCGTCGGGGCGAACCCGTCCAACTGCAGCGCCGTGCAGCTCCTCGGCAGCCGGGTCCTCGTGGGCAACGTGGAGCTGCGCTTCCCCGTCGTGCGCAAGCTCGTGCTGGGCGTCCTGCCGTTCTCGCTGCCCACGGTGGACGGCGTCTTCTTCTACGACGAGGGGCTCGCGTGGTCGTCCGGCCAGTCGGTGTACGGCTCGCGCCCGGCGGACTACAACGTCGCCTTCCAGCGGTACCCGCTGCGCAGCTACGGCGCCGGGCTGCGGCTCAACCTGTTCGACTTCGCGCTGCTGCGCTGGGACTACGCCATCCCGCTCGACCAGCCGGGCCGCTCGCGCGGCTTCTGGACGTGGTCGCTCTGGCCCACCTTCTGACGGCGCGCAAGCTCTCCCTCCCCCCGTCCTGAGACGTTAGCTTTTCCTCGTGCGCACGCTCTCCGCGTTGGCGCTCGTGCTGCTTGCCGCGTGTGGGCGTGACCGCCCGGCGCTTCCCGCCGTGCACGATGCGCTGTCCTCCGCTGGCCGCGGCGGCCCCGATGCCCTCGTGCTTCGCATCCCGCTCCGCGGGGGCGTGGCGCACGTGTACGGGTACGCGAAGCTCGACTCTGCCGTCTGGACCTCCACCAGCGCGGCGCCGGCGGTGGGTTCGCTGCTCGGATTCGACGGCGACGCCGGGATGATGGCCTACGTGGACACCCGCGGTCAGCCCGCCCGGCTCGACTTCCGCCTCGGCCTGGCCAGCCTCGCCAGCAAGGCGCCCGTCTCGCACCTGGCCTCCGCCGACGGATCCAACATCTACGGCGTCGCCGTTGACGGTTCCGTCGTGCGCTTCGCGCCCAGCGGCGACTGGACGTACAAGCCGCCGCATCCTGCGCGCGCCGTGTTTCCGCAGTCCGACGGCTCGCTGGTGGTGGTGTCGGGACGCGGCACGGGCGCGGTGGCGTGGAAGCTCTACCCGCCGGACGCCAAGATCGTGGACTCCGTCGCGTTTCCCACGATCTGGCACGATGTGCGGCCGCAGGTGGGCAACCTGCTCTACCTGGCCGTGGACACCGGCATCGTGCAGCTTCGCACCCGCACGCTGGACTGGGGCCGGAGCATCGACGTCTCCGGCCAGATCACCGCGGCCGTGCCCACGCCGAGCGGGGATCGCGTGTTCGTGGCCACGGCGGATAGCCGCACGGTGCGCGTGATCGACCGGTTCCGCGAGGCGGTGACCGACCGCATCGACCTGCCGGGCATGGCGTCCGACCTGCGCATGGATCCGCTGGGGCGCTACGTGCTGGCGCGCAACGGCGCGACCGACTCCGCCTGGGTGATCGCGGTCGGCACGTATCGCGTCACGGGCGCGGTGGCCACGGCGTGGCGCACCGACCTGCCCTACGTCGCGCCAGACGGCGCGATCGCCCTCGCGCAGGACAGCGATGTGGTGTTCGTGGATGGCGAGACGCGCGCGCCACGGATGCGCGTGGCCGGCGGCGCGCGGGACTTCTGGTACGCGTTCCTCTGGGACGGCTTCCGCCCGCGCGCGGCGGCGCTGGACGAGCCCGTGGAGTTCAACCTCGGCTCGGCGGACAGTGCGCGCACCGACAGCGACGCGGTGGCCGCCGATTCTGCGGCGCGTTCCGCGGCCGCGCGTGCGCCGGCGGCCTCGGCGCGTGATACGACGAGCCACGCCGCGCGCACGACGGGCTTCTTCGTCTCGTTCGCGGCGCTGCTCTCCGAGGCGCGGGCGCGCGACCTGGCCGCCCAGATCCGCGTGGACGGCGCCACGGCGCACGTGATCACCTCGGTGCGTGGCGGAACATCGGTGTACCGGGTCGTGCTCGGCCCCTACCCGACCCGGGACGCTGCGGATCGCGCGGGCCGCGACTCCCGGCAGACCTACTGGATCTACGAGGACGTGCCGTGAGCGCCCGCGGCCAGGCCGGGGCTGCCAGCGGCACGCCGCTCCACGGGCCACGCCGGGGTGGCGCTCGGGCGACCGCGGTCGCGGGGGTGGTCGTCGTGGTCGCCGTCGTGGCGGTTGCCGTTTGGCTCGCGGCCCGCCCGCTCGTCGGCGGCCACCGGCCGCCCGCCCTGTCGCATGGCGATTCCACGACGCGCACGCAGGCGCTGGCGGGCGTGTTCGACAGCGCCACGGCGGCGCGGATGGCCCGCGAGGGACTGGCCGGCTCCGACCGGTCCGACACGGCCCCGTTCGCGGTGCAGCTCATGGCTGCGAATACCGCCGCGGGTGCTATCTTACGGCTCCAGCAGGCAGGGTCCCGCGTCCCCGCCCCGACCTATGCACCGGTCACCACGGGCGGCGCGCGGACGTTCGCGGTGCTCGTGGGCGCCGCGGCAGACTCCGCCGGCGCGACGGCGTTGCTCGCCGACCTGCGACGGCGTGGGGAATTGAGTGAATCAAGCGGGACGGTGGTCCGCGTCCCGTGGGCATACGTCATCGAGTCGGACGTTGCGGCCGATTCCGCTGCACAGCGTGTGGCGGGATATGTCGCGCGCCGGTTGCCGGTGTATGCGCTGCGCCAGCCCGATGGGCGGGCGCGGCTCTACGCCGGTGCCTTTGCCTCCGCGGAGGACGCCGCGGAGCTGGGGCGGGCCCTGCGCGCCAGCGGCGTGCACGCCCGGCTCGTCCATCGAATGGGGAGAGCGTTCTAGTGCGGTTGACCAAACTCGAGCTGCACGGCTTCAAGTCGTTCGCGGATTCCACGGCCCTCACCTTCGAGCCCGGCGTGACGGCCATCGTCGGGCCCAACGGGTGCGGCAAGTCGAACGTCTCGGACGCCGTGCGGTGGGTGCTCGGCGAGCAGCGGGCGCGCCTCCTGCGCGGCGCCAAGATGGAGGAAGTCATCTTCCAGGGCTCCTCGGCGCGCCGCGCCGTGAACCTGGCCGAGGTCTCGCTGCACTTCGAGAACGAGGATGGCGCGCTGCCGGTGGCGTTCCGCGAGGTCGTCATCACGCGGCGGCTCTCCCGGTCCGGCGAGAGCGAGTACCTGCTCAACGGCGCCCCGTGCCGGCTGCGCGACATCAGCGACCTCCTGCGCGGCACGGGGCTGGGCGCGGACACCGGCGTCGTGATCGAGAGCAAGATGATCGACGCGCTGCTCTCCGACCGACCCGACGATCGTCGCGAGCTGTTCGAGGAGGCCGCCGGCGTGGGGCTCTACCGCGACCGTCGCCGGACCACGGAGCGCCGGCTCGAGGAGACGACGGCCGACCTGCAGCGCCTGGACGACCTCATCGCCGAGGTGACCACGCAGGTGCGCTCGCTGGCGCGCCAGCGCAAGCGCGCCGAGCGCCACACCGAGCTGATGACGCGGCGCTTCACGGTGGAGATCGCGCTCGCCGCGCGCGAGATGGTCGCGTGGCGCGACGAGCTCGCCCGCCTGGAAACGCGGGTGAACGAGCTGCGCGCGCAGCTCCCCGAGGCGGAAGCCGCCGTGGGCGCCGCCGAGCAGGCGCGCGACGCGGCGCACGCCGCGCGCTCCGCGGCGGATGCGCAGCGCACGGAACTCATCCGGCTGGTCGCGCAGCAGAAGGACGAAGTCGTGGCGCTGCGGCGGCTCATGGACGTCGCGGAAGAGCGCCAGCGCAACTCGGCTCAGCGGCGGACGCGCGCGGAGCTCGAGGCCGCCCAGGGACAGCAGCTCGGGTCACGCCTGCACGAGGACAGCGACCTGGCCGCGCGCGAGCGCGCGGAGCTCGAGGCCTCGCTGCAGGCGCTGCAGGCCGAGCTGGCGGAGCGCCAGCGACAGGAGGAGGCGACCCGCGTCGCCGTGTCCGAGGCGCGGAACGCCGCCGAGGCCGCGGAACGCGCCCTGCGCGAGACGCAGGACCGCCTGCGTCGCATCGAGATCGACCGCGAGCGGGCGCAGCGCGAGCTGGACGAGACGACGCAGCGCGCCACCGCCCTGGAACAGGAGCGCGCACAGCTCGCCGACACCCTGGGCCTCACCCAGCGCGAGAGCGAGGCCGCAGCCGTGTCCCTGGCCGAGGCGCGCGAGCGCGCAGCGGCGGCGGTGGCCGAGCTGGAGCAGGCGCGCCAGGCCGACCGCGACGCGCGCGACCAGGAATCGGTCGCCCGCGCGGAGTTGGGGCGCGTCGAGGAGTCGCTCACCGCAATGCAGGGCAAGGTGAATGCGCTCGAGGGGCTGGAGCGCGAGCGCGTGGGGCTCGCGCCCGCGGCCGCGCTGCTGCTCAAGGAGCGCGAACGGTTCGGCGACGGTGCCGTGCTCGGCCCGCTGTCGGACTTCCTGAATGCGGACCAGTCGTCGGCCGTGGTCGTCGAGCGGTTCCTGGGCGCGACAGTGCACGCCGTGCTCGTGCGCGACCGCCAGGTGGCCGACGCGGTGGCGCAGTGGCACCGCCAGGCGAACCCCGGTCCCCTGCTCCTCCTGCCGCTCGACGCACTGGGCGACGACGTGCCGGCCGCCGAGGCGGGCGCACTGGCCGCCAGCGTGCAGTCCAGCCCGCAGGCGCAGGCGTGGGTGCGGACGCTGCTCGGCCACGTGCGCGCCGAGGGCGACGGCGTGGCGTTCGTGGATGCCCGCGGCGCCGTCTGGCTTCCGGGCACGAGTGGCGGCCCTGGCCCGCTCCGCCGGCGCGCCGAGCTCTTTTCGCTGCGCGCCGAGCTGGCGCAGGTGGAAGCCGCGCGCGCCAGCGCGCAGGCTGCCGCCGAGGCGGCCCGTGCCGCGCTGCAGGCGTCGCAGCAGCGCGTGGTGCAGGCCACGGAGACGGCGAGTGCCGCGCAGCAGGCGGTAACCGAGGCCACGCAGCAGCACGCGCAGCTCGACGGGCGCGTGCAGCGCGCCGGGCGCGAGCTGCAGGATGCGGTGGCGCTGGGCGAGCGCCTGGCCACGCGGTGCGAGGAGCTCCGTACGCGGATCGCGGCGTTCGACCAGGACGCGGCCGCGCTCCAGGGCGGCCTCACGGAGCGGGAGGAAGCCATCACCCAGGCCCGCGCGCGCCTGGCGGAGTCGGAAGCGGCGCAGGAGCAGGCGCGCGAGCAGCGCAGCAAGTGGCAGGTGGAGCAGGCGCAGCTCCAGGCGCGCGTGCAGGTGGCGTCCGACCGCGAGCGCCGGCTGCAGGCGGAGATGCGCACGGCCGCCGAGCGGCTCGAGGCGCTGCGCGCCGAGCTGGGCGAGCTGTCGCAGGAAGACGCCGTGCTCGCCGAGCAGCTGGCCACGTGGAGGATGGACCTGGACGCCCGCACGGCCGCACTCGCCGACGGCGAGGAGCGCCTGACGGCCGCCGAGAGCGCGGTGCGCACGTCGGACGAGGAGCTCACCGCCGCCGAGCACGCACTCGACGGCGCGCGTCGCAGCGCCGGCACGCTCGCCGACGAGCTGCACCACGCGGAACTGCGCTACACGGAGCTGTCGGGCCGCCGCACGGCCATCCGCGAGCGCCTGGAGACGGAGTGGCGCCGTCCGCTGGACGAGATGCTGGCCGAGGCGCCGGAAGTGGAGCTCGACGACGACGCGCTGCGCGAGGAAGCCGAGCAGCTCCGCCAGCAGGTGGAGCAGCTCGGCCCCGTGAACGCGCTCGCCATCGAGGAGCACGACGAGACGGTGAAGCGCCTGGAATTCCTCACCACGCAGCGCACCGACCTGGGCGAGGCCCGCACGGCGCTGCAGCAGGCCATCCGCGAGATCGACGCCACGGCGCGCGACCTGTTCCTGGCGACGTTCACGCAGGTGCGCGAGAACTTCCGCCAGATCTTCATGACGCTGTTCGGCGGCGGCGAGTGCGACCTGCGCCTGGAGAACCCCGAGGCACCGCTCGACTGCGACATCGAGATCCACGCGTCGCCCCGCGGCAAGCGCACGCAGCGCATCCACCTGCTGTCGAGCGGCGAGCGCGCGCTCGTGGCGCTATCGCTGCTGTTCGGCATCTTCCTCACGAAGCCCAGCCCCTTCTGCTTGCTGGACGAGGTGGACGCGCCGCTCGATGACGCCAACATCGGCCGCTTCGTGCGCATGCTGAACCAGTTCAAGGCGCGCACGCAGTTCATCGTCATCACGCACAACCCGCGCACCACCACCGAGGCCGCCGATGCGGTGTACGGCGTGACGATGCAGGAGCCGGGCGTGTCGTCGCTGGTGAGCGTCCGCATGAAGGGCGCGCCGGTGGACGAGGCGCCGCCGGGCGAGCGCACGGAGGCCGTCGCCACGGCATGACGCGCGCGTCGCTGCTGCGGGCGGCCTCCCTCGCCGCCTTCCTCGTGGCCGCGCCGCTTGGCGCGGCCACGGCGCAATTCGGGACGCTGAGCGTGCCGGCCGGCGACACCGTTCCCGCCGCGCCAAAGCTCATCGCGCGCACCGTCGGCGTCACGGACGCGCTGCGCCCGATCACGCTGACGCTCGACGTCGCGGAGTCGTCGGACTTCGGCGCGCCGCTCTACACCGCCACGCGCACCGGCGACACCGCGACGTTCTACCTGCCGCGCCCGCTGCCGCCGAATTCCACCGTGTGGTTCCGCCTGCGCACGTACTCGGCCGCCGGCGACCTGCTCTCGAACGAGGTCACCGGCCCGCGGCACGTCGGTGCGTGGCTGGCGCTGCTCTCGCCGAACGGGCTCAACAACGTGAACGTCGTCGGCACGCGGCGGCCCACGTTCGTCTGGCACTCGAGCAAGGTGTCCACGCCCCCCGGCCCGTGGCTCTACGACCTCAGCGTCACCAACGTCGCCACGGGCGTGGTCGAGTACTACCACCCGTTCATCGTGGACACCACCGACACGCCCCCGGTGGACCTGCAGGCGCAGACGCCGTACCGCTGGTCCGTCACCGCGCGCCTGGGCAACGGCCTGCCGCAGGACACGGCCCACGTGGTGAGCGACGCGACCTTCGTGATCCAGTCGTCGGACGCGCCCCGCGTCACCCTGCTCTACCAGAACTTCCCCAACCCGTTCCCCACGCCGACGTCGCCCGTCACCTGCATCTGGTTCGACCTCAAGCAGTCGGACCTCGTGCACCTGGACATCTACGACCTGCGCGGCGACCCGGTGAAGACCATCGTCCCGGGCCCGGACCAGGGCAGCTCGATGGCCGCCGGCGTCTATGGGCGCAACCTGGACCAGAAGCAGAGCGGCTGCGATCCGCGCTTCCAGTGGGACGGCACCGACGCGTCCGGTCGCACCGTCCCGCCGGGCATCTACCTCGTGCGCCTGCGCGCCAACGGGGTGGACGCCGTGAAGAAGATCGTCTTCCTGGGGCGCTGATGCGCCTCACCGCGCTCGGCACCGGCACGATTGCCCTGCACGCCGCGCGGAGCTGCGCCGCGTACTGGGTCGAGCATGGGGACGTGCGGCTCCTCCTGGACTGCGGGCCGGGAACGACGCGCCGCCTGCCGGAACTCGCGCTGCCGTGGCCGATGGTCACCCATGTGGCCCTGAGCCACTTCCACATCGACCACCACGGC
>DASZRI010000292.1:0-3639 GCA_035549215.1 Gemmatimonadaceae bacterium
GGGATACATTGCCCCAGCCGCTCACCTGCACGCGGGTGTCCTCGGGCTGCGGCGCGGTGCCGTACATCCGGCGGATGGCGGCCTCCACGAACATGATGTCGCCGCCGGCCGGCGTGTAGAACATGCCGGTCGCCACGCCCACCTCGCTCTCCTCGGCGGCGCGCTCGGGGTGCACGCGCGGACGCCCGAGCAGCTCGCGCACCTCGTCGGCGTCGATCGTGCCATCCTCGATGATCTTCGTGTCGCCCACGGCCAGGCGGCGCGCCACCTTGCGTGTGACGGCGCCGATCTCGCGCTCGAGCTGGCGCACGCCGCTCTCGCGCGTGTACTGGCTCACGACCGCCATCACCGCGTCGTCCGTGAACGCGATCTTCTTGTCCCCGAGCCCGTTCTCCTCGAGCTGGCGCGGGATCAGGTACTTCTTGGCGATCTCCGCCTTCTCCCGCTCGGTGTACCCGGCGAACTCCACCACCTCCATGCGGTCGAGCAGCGGGCCCGGGATGTTCTGGATGAAGTTCGCCGTCGCGATGAACAGCACCTCGCTCAGGTCGAACGGCACGCCCAGGTAGTGATCCGTGAACGTGTCGTTCTGCGCGGGGTCGAGCACCTCGAGCAGCGCGCTCGCCGGGTCGCCCTGGTAGCTCACGCCGAGCTTGTCCACCTCGTCCAGCAGGAAGACCGGGTTCTTGGTGCCGGCCTGCTTCATCCCCTGGATGATGCGGCCGGGCATGGCGCCGACGTACGTGCGCCGGTGCCCGCGGATGTCGGCCTCGTCGCGCACGCCGCCGAGCGCGGCGCGCACGTACTTGCGGCCGAGCGCGCGGGCGATGGACTTGGCGATGGATGTCTTGCCGACGCCCGGCGGCCCGACGAACAGCAGGATCGGGCCCTTGGCCATCGCGCGGGCCTTCGCCTCGCGCGTGTCCGTGATCGTGCGGTCGTCGTCGGTCCTGGCCAGCGACGGCGTCGCGTCTTCCTTGGAGGGCTGCATCTTGATCGCGGGCATCTCGCCGGTGCGCGAGAGCTCGTCCGCCATCTGCTGCGCGCGGAGCTGGCGCACGGCCAGGAACTCGAGCACGCGGTCCTTCACGTCGGGCAGCCCGTAGTGGTCGTCGTCCAGGATGCCCTGCGCGTGGGTGAGGTCCAGGTTGTCGTCCGACCGCGCGTTCCACGGCAGCTCGGCGATCCACTCCAGGTAGGTGCGGATGACCTGCGCCTCCATGGACTCGCGGCCGGAGCGCTCCAGGCGGCCGAGCTCGCGCTCGACCTCGAGGCGGGCCTCCCTGGGCAGCTCGAGCTTGCTGAGCTTTTCGCGCAGCTCCTCGATTTCCTTGGACGACTCGTCGTCGCCGAGCTCCTTCTGGATGGCCTTCATCTGCTCGCGCAGGAACATCTCGCGCTGCCGCTCGCCCAGCTCCTCCTGGACCTGCGACTTGATCTCCTCCTGCATCTCGAGCATGCCGATCTGCTTCTGCACGTGCACGAGCACGCGGCGCAGCCGCTCCTCGACGCTCAGGATCTCGAGGAGTCCCTGCTTCTCGGCGGTCGGGAGGTCGAGGTAGCCCGCGACGAGGTCGGCAAAGCGGCCCGGCTCGGTGACGCCGTCGAGCACCTGGTGCACGACCTCCTCGGGCAGCCCGCGACGCTCGCCGAGCTCGGCGGCGCGCTCACGGACCTCCTTGTAGAGCGCGACGAACGCGGCGTCTTCCTCGTTGACGGGCTTCATCTCCTCCACGTCCACCGCCACCGCGGTCAGGAACCCCTCGGTGGAGCTGAACTGGAGGGCCGTGGCGCGCTGCTCGCCGCGCAGCACGAGCTGCACGCCGCCCAGGCCGCGCTGGATCTGGTCGATGCGGGCGATGACGCCCATCGAGTAGAGGATCTCGGGCGCCGGCTCGTCCGTGTTGTCGCGCTGGGCCACGGCAAAGACCAGCCGGTTCGTCTTGAGTGCGGCTTCAATGGCGCGCAGCGTGCCGGGTCGTCCTGCGGCTATCGGGGCGGGCTGCCCCGGGAACACCACCGTCCCGCGCAGGGGAAGGACAGGGAGAGTCTGGCGCTGGGCCATGGTCTGCTCGTGCTCCGAATGAGTGTGTTGCTGCTGGCTGAACGTACTTCCGATGTGCACACTCCGTTCCACGCGGTGTGGCGCGGGGAGCTAAGTGAACGGGCACATGGACTTACGTCGTCTGAGAGGCGAGCACCGCACCAGCAACGCCCGGGCAGCCGAGCCCTGACATACGACAGGCTGGCGGGAATTGCAACTTCTGACCGCTGTTCTGACGTAGTGCCACTGCCGATCCGGCGCGTCCTTTCCAGATGTATCGTGCAGTGCTAGAATGGTGCCTTCCGCCCTCACAACCCGAGCTCGCCGAGTGTCTGAACCCGTCGTCCCGCCTGCGGACTCCGAGCTGCGTTCGCTTGTGGAGCGCGCGCTCAGCGCCCACTACGAGCTGGACGCGGAGATCGGTCGCGGCGGCATGGGCATCGTGTACCGCGCCCGCGACCGCCGCCTCAAGCGCACGGTCGCGATCAAGGTGCTGCCGCCCGAGCTGGCGTTCCGCAGCGAGATCAAGACGCGGTTCCTGCGCGAGGCCGAGATGGCGGCGCAGCTCAGCCACCCGAACATCGTCCCGATCTACACGGTGGACGAGTCGCAGGGGCTGGTGTTCTTCGAGATGGCGTACGTCAGCGGGGACAACCTCGCGCGGCGCCTGCACGAGAAGGGCGTGCTGCCGGTGGAGGAAGTGCGGCGCATCCTCCGCGACGTGGCCGACGCGCTGGCGTACGCGCACGAGCGCGGCGTGGTGCACCGCGACATCAAGCCGGACAACATCCTGCTCGACGCTGACTCGGGCCGCCCGATGGTGACGGACTTCGGCATCGCGCGCGCCGTGAGCGAGGGAGACTCGCGCCTCACGGCGACGGGCATGGCCATCGGGACGCCGGCGTACATGTCGCCGGAACAGGCGGCGGGCGAGCGCGTGATCGACGGGCGCAGCGACCTCTACGCGCTGGGCATCGTGGCGTACCAGATGCTGAGCGGCGAGCCACCGTTCAGCGCGGCCAGCACGCCGGCGATGCTCGTGAAGCACATCTCCGAGACGCCGGTGCCGATCGAGCAGCGCCGTGCCGACGTGCCGCCCGACCTGGCGCGCGCGGTGATGGTCATGCTGGAGAAGGATCCAGCGAACCGCTTCGCACGGGCGAGCGACCTGGTGAAGGCGCTCGACAGCGGCGTGGTGCCGATGCCCGTGTCGCAGATGGTGCCGGCCGTGAGCGCGGGGCTGCCGGTGGCGGCCGCGACCGGCGCGATGACGATGGCCGGCGGCGCGCCGAACGCGGGCGCGCTGGCCTCCGGCTTCTACGTCCCGACGGCCGAGGAGCTCCGGCGCTGGGACGCGCCGCAGGTGCGCGCCTTCCGCCGCAAGGTGATGCCGTATCTCTACGTGAACGGCGTGATCGTGGTCGCGGCCATCCTCACCGACACGAGCTTCATGTCGATGACGGTGCTGTGGAGCATCTACATGGCGTTCAAGTACGCGCGGCTCTGGAGCGACGGGTACGACTGGCGCGACGTGTTCCAGCAGCCGCGCGATCGCGAGCTGATGGAGGTGTTCGACGACGTCGTGCAACACATCC
>DASZRI010000293.1:0-3489 GCA_035549215.1 Gemmatimonadaceae bacterium
TGGACGAAACAGGCCGGCGCTACACGCTCACCGATGGCGAGGCGCGCGTGCTCGAGCGCGGCGCCCTGGGCGACTCCATCGGGCGGCGACTCGGCCTGCGATGGGCGCCGGCGCCCGGCGCGCTGGCCGCCAACAGCCAGACGGTGATCACGCTGTCCCGCCCGCGCGACACGGCACGCCAGCTGGCCGACGCCCTGGACATCCACATCGACCAGGACGGCAACTTCCTCAAGATCTCGCTCACCGACACGGACCCGCAGCGCGCCGCGGCCACGCTCAATGCCATTGCGCGACAGTATGTCGCCGTGGCCGACGACCTGCGGCGACGCCGTCTCAGCGAGCTCGCCAGCATCCTGTCGCAGCAGGCCGCGTTCGCGCAGCACTCGCTGTCCGATGCCGAGCAGGCGTACGCGGCGTTTCGCGTCCGCACCATCACCCTCCCGCAGGATCGGCCGCTCGTGGCCGCAGCCGCCGCCGGCGGAGGCTCCGCATCCGATCCCGTGCTCACCAGCTACTTCACGATGCGCGTGCAGCTCGACGATGCACAGCGCCAGCGCGCGCAGCTGCAGCACATCCTCGACGGCACCACCGACACCAACGCGGCGCTCGCCGACATGACGGCCATTCCCGCCGTCCAGCAGGCCCCCGCGCTCGCCGAAGCGGTCAAGGAACTCACGACCAAGTCGGCCGAGCTGCGCGCGCTGCGGTATCGGTATACCGAAGCGTATCCGCCGGTCCAGCGACTCGAATCCGAGATCTCCGCGCTCGTGCGGCAGACGATCCCGCAGTTCACGCGCGACGCCATCCGCGACCTCGATGCGCGCATCGCCGACCTCGCGTCCCGCGTCGCGACGTCGGCTGACACGCTCCGGTCCGCCCCGCCGCGCATGATCGAGGAGGCGCGGCTGCTGCGCAACGTGTCGCTGGCCACCAGCCTGTTCAATACCCTGCAGCAGCGGTCGGACGAGGCGCAGATCGCGGTCGCCAGCACGGTACCCGGCGTCCGCGTGCTCGACGCCGCCGTGCCGCCCGAGTGGCCCTCCAAGAACACGGCCCCGCGCATCATCCTGCTCGCGCTGGCCGCGGGCATCGCCCTCAGCATGGTGGGCGCCGTGCTGGTGGATCGCTTCGACCCACGCTTCCGCTATCCCACGCAGCTCTCGCACGAGCTGGGGCTCGCCATCCTCGGCACGGTGCCGCACCTGAAGACGGGCCGCCGCGGCGCCGTCAACGCGCGCGACGAGGCCATGTTCCGCGAGGCCGTGCGCGGCATCCGCATGAACCTCGCGTACGCCCATGGCGCCGCCGGCCCGCTGGTGGTCACGGTGTCGAGCCCGGGCAGCGCCGACGGCAAGTCGTTCCTGTCGCTGAACCTCGCGCGGGCGTTCGCGGAATCGGGGCGCCGCACCCTGCTGGTGGACGGCGACATGCGGCGCGGGGCCCTGCACCGCCGGTGTTCCGCCCAGCGGCGGCCCGGACTCGCCGACCTGCTGTCCGGCACGATCACCGTGGACCAGGCCATCCAGCCCACGGCGTTCGCCGGCCTGGACTTCGTCGGATCGGGCACCCGCACCCACGACGCACCCGAGCTGCTCGGCCGCGCCGCGATGACGCAGTGCATGGGCGAGTTCCGCTCGCGCTACGAGGTGATCATCTGCGACAGCCCGCCGCTCGTGGCGGGCATTGATCCCTTCGTGCTCGCCGCCGCGTCGGGAAACCTCCTGCTCGTCGTGCGCACCGGCGTCAGCCTGCGTGACGTGACCAACGTCAAGCTCGAGATGCTGGCGCGCATGCCGGTCCGGCTCCTCGGGGCCGTGCTCAACGACGTTCCCGGCGGCCGGACGTACGGCTACTACTCGCCATACCTCCCCGGCTACGAAACCCTCGACGAGGCAAGCGCCAAGCCGGCCCTGCGCCCCCTGCTCACCTGATCGCAACGGAGGAGACGGACCATGTGCGGCATCGTTGGATATGTCGGACCTCGCCAGGCAGCGCCCCTGCTGCTGAGTGGCCTCGCGCGCCTGGAGTATCGGGGCTACGACTCGGCGGGGATCGCCGTGGACAACGGGCAGGGGCTGATCGTGCGCAAGCTCGCCGGCCGACTCCAGTGCCTCCGCGACCTGGTGCAGCACGATCCCGTCGCCGGCACCTGCGGCATCGGCCACACGCGCTGGGCCACGCACGGCCCGCCCACGGCCCGCAACGCGCACCCGCACGTGGACTGCACCGGCGGCATCGCCGTGGTGCACAACGGCATCATCGAGAACGCCGACGCACTGCGGGCGCGCCTCGAGTCCGCCGGCCACGCGTTTCACAGCGAGACCGACACCGAGGTGCTGGCCCACCTGATCGAGGACGCCACCGGCATCACGCTCGAGGAGCGGGTGGCCCACGCGCTGGCACAGGTCCAGGGAACGTACGGCATCGCCGTCCTGCACCGCGACGAGCCCGGCAAGATCGTCGCCGCCCGCCGCGGGTCACCGGTGCTCCTCGGCGTCGGCGCGGGCGAGATGTTCATCGCCTCGGATCCCAGCGCCGTGCTCGAGCATACGCGCTGCGTGGTGTACCTCGACGACGGCGACGTCGCCACCGTGACCGCGCACGGCTACCACGTGGTGGATCACCATGCCGTGGTCCAGCTGCGCTCCGTGGATTCCATCGAGTGGGAACCCGACGAGATCGAGCGCGGCGGCTACGACCACTTCATGGCCAAGGAGATCGCCGAGCAGCCGGAGACCATCGCCCGCATCCTCGCCGGTCGCCTCGTCCCGGAAGAGGGCACGGCGCGGCTCAACGGGCTCAACCTCACGGTGGACGCGTGCCGCTCCATCGACCGCATCCTGATCATCGCGTGCGGCAGCTCGTGGCACGCGGGACTCGTCGGGCGCCACTTCATCGAGGACATCGCGGGCATCCCGGTCGAGGTCGAGTACGCCTCGGAGTTCCGCCATCGGCGGCTGCTTCGCTCGGCCGGCACGCTGACGCTGGCCATCTCGCAGTCGGGCGAGACCGCCGACACGCTCGAGGCGATGCGCGCCGCCAAGCGCGCGGGGTCCCGGGTCGTCGGACTGGTGAACGTGGTCGGCAGTTCCATCGCGCGCGAGGCGGATGGCGGCATGTACCTGCGCGCGGGCCCGGAAATCGGCGTCGCCTCCACCAAGGCATTCACGTCCCAGATCGTCGGGCTGCTGATGATCGCGCTCTACCTGGGCCGCCGCCGCGACCTCACGCGCGCGGACGGGCAGCGCCTCGTGCAGCAATTGCAGGCGCTGCCCGGCGCGGCCGAAGCCGCGCTGGCGCTCGACGACGAGGTGCGCGCCATCGCGGCGGAGCACGCCGAGGCGTCCAACGCGCTCTACCTGGGGCGGGGCCTGCAGTTCCCGGTCGCGCTCGAGGGCGCGCTGAAGCTCAAGGAGATCAGCTACATCCACGCCGAGGGATATCCCGCGGCCGAGATGAAGCACGGGCCCATCGCGCTGATCGACGAGG
>DASZRI010000294.1:0-3492 GCA_035549215.1 Gemmatimonadaceae bacterium
GAGGCCACGCGATCGATGATGCGCACGCCGCCCACGCGTTCCAGCCCCTTGGGACCGCCAAACCGCGACGCGCTGCCTCCCGCGAGGATCACGCCGAGCGGCGGCGATGCCAGCGGAGCGGAACGGGGCATGGCCGGGCGCGGCGCGCTACTCGCCCCGGTACGTGGCGCTCAGCGTGTGGTCCTCGGCCACGCGGACCTCGGTGACGGTCGCGACGCTTCCCAGCGCGCGCTGCACCGCCTGGAAGATGAACCGCGCGAGGTTCTCGCCCGTGGGGATCGCCTTGCCGTCAGCGAACTCGGGGATGTCCAGGTTGATGTTCGCGTGGTCGAAGCGGGCGCGCACCTCGCGTTCGAGCACCGGGTCCAGGTCGCCAAGGTTCACGACCATGCCCGTGCGCTCGTCGATCGTGCCGCGGACGGTGACGTCGCACGTGTACGTGTGCCCGTGGAAGTTCGGGCGCGCGCACAGGCCGAACACGCGCGCGTTCTCCTCGTCGCTCCAGTCGGGGCGGCGGTAGCGGTGTGCGGCGGCGAAGGTGACGCGGCGGGTGAGATACGCGACGGACATCGAGTCGGCGCCCGGCCCGGTCAGTGCGAGTACAGGTACGAGAGCCCGATCGTGATGGCCGGGTTGTTCCGCCAGAACGACTTCGACTGGTTCGGCTTGAGGATGGACGTGCTGTCCTTGGCCACCAGGTAGTACGTCTGCGGGTAGCTCATGGACATGAAGTAGTTCGTCAGGTCCGCGCGTACCGCCCAGCGCTCGGTCGGGATCCAGCGGACGGCCGCGCCCCACGTGAACGAGAAGCGCGTGCCGAACATGTAATCGCCCACGTCGCCGCGCGTGTGCCGGTCGCTCATGATGCCGAGCCCGAACTTGGCCAGCGGCATGATGTCGTGCCACGTGCGGTCGCCGGTGAGCGACACTGACATCCCGCCATCCAGCGCCCAGAGCGGCCAGTAGGCCATGCCCAGGGTCCGCTTCGGGGCGGTCTGGTACGGGTCGAGCACCTCACGCTGGCCGTCCACGCGCGAGAGCGCGCCGGTGAGGTAGATCGGCCCGCCCGCGTGCCACTCGTACAGCAGCCCGAGCATCGAGCCGCCGCTGGGCGCGACGCCAGCCGCATCGGGACGGCCCGTGTAGTGGCCGTACAGCAGCGACCACGACTGCGACTTGTCCAGGTCGCGGTACGGGCTCTTCTCGGGTGTATAGCCGACCTGCGCGCTGGCCGTGGCGGCGCTGACGACGAGCAGGACGGCGGGAATCAGAAGCTTCACGACTTGGCTCCGGTCTGTCGAAGGTCCGTACCGGTCATTTCGGCCGGCTGCTCCACGCCCAGCATGGAGAGGATGGTGGGCCCCACATCGCACAGCGCGCCGCCGCCGCGCAGCGGGCGGTCGCCGTCCGGGTCCACGACGACGAGCGGGACCGGGTTGGTGGTGTGGGCGGTGTGCGGGCCACCGGTCTCGGGGTCGATCATCATCTCGCAGTTGCCGTGGTCCGCGGTGACGAGCAGTCGCGCGCCGGCATCCTGGGCCGCGCGCAGCACGCGCGCCAGGCTCGCGTCCACCGTCTCCACGGCCCGGATCGTCGCCGGGATGGAGCCCGTGTGGCCGACCATGTCGCCGTTGGCGTAGTTGCAGAGGATGAAGTCGTGCTCGCGCGCCGTGATCGCCGCGCACAGCGTGTCGGTCACGCCGGCGGCGCTCATCTCGGGGGCGAGGTCGTACGTCGCCACCTTCTGGCTGGGCACGAGCACGCGCTCCTCGCCGGCGTACGGCGGCTCCACGCCGCCGTTGAAGAAGTACGTCACGTGCGCGTACTTCTCGGTTTCCGCCGTCCGGAACTGCGTCATGCCGTGCGCGGACACGACCTCGGCCACGATGTTGGCCATGGACTGCGGGCGGAAGGCGATCGGCACGCTGAACGTCTGGTCGTACTGCGTCATGGTGACGACGTACACCGCAGGCCGCCCGGTCGTTGCGAATCCGTCAAAGTCGGGCTGCGTGAGCGCGCGCACGATCTGCCGCATGCGGTCGGACCGGAAGTTGAAGCAGATCACCGCGTCGCCCGCGCGCATGGGCGCCACCGGCTGCCCGTCGCGCGTGATGACGGTGGGGGTCACGAACTCGTCGGTCTCGCCCCGCGCGTACGCCGCACGAATGACTTCCACCGGGTCGGTGCCCGACGGGCCCGTGCCGCGGACCGCGCTGTCGTACCACTTCTCCGTGCGGTCCCAGCGCTTGTCGCGGTCCATGCCGAAGTACCGGCCGCCCACGCTGGCCACGGGCGCGCGCGTGCCGGCATACGCCACCAGCTCCTGCATGTAGCCGAGGGCGGACTTGGGCAGCGTGTCGCGCCCGTCGAGCAGGGCGTGGATCGCCACGCGCTGCACGCCCTGCCGCTCGGCCAGGTCGACCAGCGCGAAGAGGTGCTTGTCGATCGCGTGCACGCCGCCCGCCCCGATGAGGCCGACCAGGTGCAGCGTGCCGCCGGACTTCTTCACGTGGTCGCAGGCGCCGACGAACGCCTCGTTCCGGAAGAACGAGCCGTCGCGAATGGCCTGCGAGATGCGCACCAGGTCCTGCATCACCACGCGCCCGGCGCCGAGGTTCAGGTGTCCCACCTCGCTGTTGCCCATCTGCCCCTCGGGCAGGCCGACGGCCAGTCCCGATGCCTCGAGCAGCGTGCGCGGTGCACGCGCGACCAGCCGATCCCAGGTCGGCGTGTTCGCCATCGCGATGGCATTTCCCTCGGTCTCGGCGCGGTAGCCCCAGCCATCGAGCACTACCAGCACCACGGGCCGCTTCAGTGTCGGCATCGGTCTCCAGGTGGGCGCTTGCCCCGCCGCGCGTGATCTTTCATACTCGCCTGAGGCGCGCGACAGCCCCGAAATGTACGCGCCGACTTCCGCCCAACCAAGCGATGCGCTCCCGGATTTCCGTTGTCCTGCTCCTGGCCGTCCTCACGGCGCCGCGGCTCGCGGCGCAGGCCACCACCACGCCCGCCGCGCTGTACGCCGAGCCTGGCAGCCGGCAGGTGGCGACGATTGCCAAGGGCGTGTCGGTCACCGAGGGCGCCGTGAAGGGTGAGTACGTGCACGTCACCGTCGAGGGGTACGTGGCGACGTCCATGCTCGGCGGCAAGCGCGACACCTTCCCGGCGAGCGTCGCGCGCTCGGAGGTGCGGCTGCGCGCCTCGGCCTCCACGTCGGCAGCCGTAGTCGCGACCGCGGCGCAGGGAATGGGCGTGGACGTGGTGAAGCGGCAGGGGACGTGGGCGCTGGTGCGCCGCAGCGGGTGGATGCGCCGCGCTGCGATCGCGCCTGCCAAGGCGCCGGAGAAGCCCGCGACGAAGGGGAGCGGGAGCGCCGCGGCGGCCGGCGCGAAGCCGGCGCAGAAGTCCGCAGCGACAGAAGCCAAGCCGTCGCAGAAGCCGGTCGCCGCAGCACCCGGCGCGGCACCGGCGCCCGCTGGTCCGGCTCCGTCC
>DASZRI010000295.1:0-2877 GCA_035549215.1 Gemmatimonadaceae bacterium
GCGAGCGAGGCGAGATTTCACGAGTGGTCACCTGCCGGCGCGCCTGGAGTTCGCGCGCGGCCCTGGGTGTGGACGCGTGGCCGGCGCAGCCAGGACGTGTGGACGCTCGGCGCACCGGGTGGCGGGTCGCGCTGAACCTACATCGGGGCCCACACGTCGCAAGACCGCGCCGGGCGAGGCCAGGACGAAAGCCGCCACGCACCTGCCGAGTGCGTGGCGGCTTTCCGTTCCGCCATCGAGTTGGCCTGAATGTTCTCTTAGTGTCCGGCCAGTCCCCAGCTCAACGAGACCCCGAACACGGGAGCCGTGCCGGCCGGCGTCGACTCGATGCCGGTGGAGCCGTCCAGCTCCCACAGGCCGGCGCGGAGCCCAGCGCCGATCGCGCCCGACGCCCCGTCGCGCGTGCTGCGCACGCCCGCGCGCAGCGGCAGCCACGGCTTCCAGCCCCACTCGGCGCCGATGCCTGCGCTGAATGCGGCCAGGCGCTGCAGCCCGCCGCCCGCGCCTGCGCGCACGTCGGCGGCGAGCGTGAGGTCAGGACGCGCGCGCCACGAGCCGTCCACCCGCACGGTGCGGGCAAACTGTGCGTCGTCCACCCGCTGGTGCGCATCGGAGGCGAGCGCCGCCGGGATGCCGCTGCTGTTTGCGGGGATGTCCGGGGCCGACGCGGTCGCGCCGCCCTGCGTGACGGACGCCGACCCAGGGCTCACGTAGGCGTTCGACGCGTTGAGCGTGAACGCGTTGACGAGGTCGCTGACGGCGGCTGACAGGGTCCAGGCGTCGGACACGGCGGCGAAGCCGAGGTCCATGCCGACGCCGGTGAGCGACTTGTGCGACTTGAGCGTGGGGAAGTTCAGGGACGCGGACACCGGCTGCGTGGTGGTCTGGCCGGAGAGCCCCCACACCTCGGCGTAGCCGCCGGCGACCATCGCCTTCACGGACGCGCCGCCGTACAGCGTGGCGTTGCTGCCGAACCAGTGCACCTGTCCCAGGCGGTGGCCCGCGCCCACCGTGACCAGCGCGGCGCCGTAGCCGCGCGCGCTGCCGTCGGAAAAGCTGCGGGCGGCCGGCGTGCCGTCGGGGTTCGTGTTGCCGTAGAGGAGCATGGCGACGCCGTCGCGCGGCAACGACGACGTGGCGCCGCCGACCGCGGACAGCGACGCCGCGATGCCGTGCCACGACACCGCGAGCGCGGTGGCCGACAGGTCGGCGGCGGCCTCCTGCGCGCCATTGCTCGACACGCGCGAGAGCCAGTCCTGCTTCACGGCGTCGGGCAGGGTCTTGTCGCCGTACTTCGCGATGTCCGCCATCGTGATGGGATTGGCGCGCCACGACAGGAGCGGCGCGCCGGTGACGATGCTCCACTGGCCGGTATCGCCGGCGCCGAGCAGCGCGGGATTGACGGCGAGCGCCTCCGCGCCGCGCGCCGACGCGCCAAGCACGTCGGCGGTGCCCGCCATGCGGGAGGACGACACGACCTGCTGGGCGCCGGCCACCATGGGCGTGGCCATGGCAATGGCGAATGCAAGCTTGCGCATGGGACGCTCCTAGTAGCTGACGGTGACGGTAACCTGCGGAGTGACGCGGATCCAGCCGCCGGGCTGGAAGTTCACCACGTGGTCCGCTGCACTGCCGCTGACGGTGCCACTGGTGGTGACCTGGATGGCGCTGCCCGCGATCAGCGACTGCATTTCCTGCTCACTGAAGGTGACCTGCGCCGAGTCGGCCGCGCGGCCGCTGAGCGTGATGGTGCGTGGCGTGATGGAGGTGGCGCCGCCCGTGAAGTTGAGCGTGACCGTGCCGCTGGCGGACACGGGATTGGCGATGGCCAGGGTGAGCACGCCGCCCTTGATGTGGCTGCGCGGGTTCGGGCCGACGCCGCTCGTGTTCACGAAGAAATGGAGCGGCGGCAGCGGCTGCGCGGTGAGCACCGCCGCCATGCTGGACGCCGCGAGCGTCGTCGTGGGGACGTCCACGGTCAGCGCCGAGTTGGGATCCACGACGGCGGTGTCGCCGGCGGGGGACGTGAGCACCGCCTTGAAGACCAGCGGGCCGGCCACCACGGCGCCGGCGGGCACCGTCAGCGTGCGGACGAGCGATGACCCGCGGATCCACGGCGTCTCGCCGTGGAAGGTGTCGGTGGCGATCACCGTGCCATTGGCGGAGAGCGTCAGCACGAGCGAGCCGCGCGCGGTGGCGCTGGGCTGCGTGGGGTCGAAGCCGAAGTTGTGCGTGAGCGCGATGGACACCGTCATCGGCGACGCGAGCGTCGCGGCTCGCACGCTGGCGGGCATCACCACGGTGTCGGTCACGGAGCCCGTGAACGCCGGCTTGGGGGCGCGCACCGCGACGGTGCACTGGGCGCAGAGCTGCGTGAGCGGGTGCACGCTGTGCCAGGGGGCGAACACCGCGACGAGCGAGTTGCCGGCGATGCCCACCGAGGACGGCAGCAGCGTATTCACGGACACGCTGTCGCCGGAGACCGGAATCAGGAGTTGCGACTGCACCGTGGGCGCCTTGGTCGGCACGTCGCACGCCGCGGCCGCCAGGGCGGCGAGCAGCACGGCGTGCGGTGTCCGGAAGCGGAAGGGAAGGGTCATCTCGGGATCGGGAAAGAGGGACGCGAGTGCGGGAACGGAGCGGACCGCTTCCGCGTCATGGGCTCAGGACGAGGGTCGGGTTGTAGCTCCCGCTGGGGCTCATCGTGATCGTGGTCGTCGCCGTGGACGCGCCCAGCGTGGCCGTGATCACCCACGCTTGCGGGGCGCTGAGCGTGGTCGTCTGGATGAGCCCGTTCACGTCCGCGGTCAGCGTGAGCAGCGGGCTCGTGGACCCCTGCTGGAAGAACTGCACCGTGGCGCCCGCCGCCGGTGTGCT
>DASZRI010000296.1:0-15879 GCA_035549215.1 Gemmatimonadaceae bacterium
AAACGCGGTCGCGGTCGCCCACGCCCCGTCGAGCGCCGGGGGAAGCGCGCTGCGCACCGCGGGGGGAAGCTGGCTGGCGCGGCTGAAGAGGTGCGGGAACTTCGCGACCCAGGTCATTGCGATCGGGTCGAGCACCGAGTCGGCGACGAGCTGGACGCGTCCCGTCGCCGCGGACACGATGGCGGTGGCGGCGTGCTGGAAGTAGCTCCGCTCCTCGCCGGCAATGGAGGCGTGGCGGCTGAGGGGATAGTTGGAGGACGCCGAATACAGGTCGACGGCCCAGAGCAACGAATCCTGGACGACGAGCGGCGCCACCGCGGTGCCCTGTACGAAGAACGGCGCCAAGGCGGCCACGCGATCGCGCACGTTGCGCACGGTCACGAGCAACGGCCGCGGCTGCGGCAGCGGCTCGAGCCAGAGGCGCAGGTTCTGCACGCTCAGCGCTTCGGCCATCCGGATGAGCGGCGAGGTGAGTGGCACGCCGGCGATGCGCTGTCCCGAGTCCGGGACCACGAGGTATCCGCGCGCGCTGTCGAGTACCACGGCGGGCTCGAGGAGCGAAACGTCGTCGTCGGCCGTGGACACGAACTCGCGTACGGGATCGCCCGTGGTGCTGGCCTCGGCACCCAGCGTGCGGACGGCGAGCCCGCGCGGCGTGGCCTGCCCCGGTCCGGGCACCTGGCCGGGCGCCGCGACGACGCCCACGATGCCGGTCGAGTCCCGCGTCCACCCGACGCGCGGATACGCGGCGAGCCGCGACTCGAGCTCGATGGCGCGCGCAAGCGCGGGCGTGTCCCATGCCGGGACGGCGTGCGCCGCGTCCGCAAGTGACGCATACGCGATGCTGGACGGGGCCAGCACCACGCGATCCACCCCGTATGCCCGACGCGTGTAGCCCGCGCGCGCGGAGGCATATGGGCGCTCGCGGCTGGTGGCCTCGAGCGGCGTTGCGGCATGCGTGGCGACGAATGGCGCCACTTCCTGCGTGACCAGGCCCGCCAGCAGCCCGGCGGCCACGGCGGCCGTGGTGAGGCGGCGCTGCCCCGTCCATCCGCCCCAGATCACGATCAGCCCGACGCCGAGGGTGACGACCGACAGGATCAACATTCCCGGGATGCCGACGCGATGGTCGAGCCAGGTGAACTGGCCGTCGGGGCCGCTGCCGTCGGTGACGAGGGCGTACATGTCCAGGCGGAAATGCCACGCGAGCAGGATGATCAGCACCCCGCCGAGCACGGCAAGGTGGCGTCGCACGTATTCCGAGAGGTACAGGCGCCGGCGTTCCCACCGAAGGCCCGGGGTGAGCAGGTAGAGCAGCACGACGACGGCGAGTACGCAGAGCACGCTTGCCGTGGCCCACGTGAACAGCTCGGCCTCGAACGGCAGCCAGTAGACGAAGAAGCCGAGGTCCGCGGTGAAGTACGGGTCGGTCTCGCCGAACAGGTGCCCGTCGCGCGCGAGGAGGAACGAGGTCCAGCCATCGAGGGACGAGGCGAGGATGATGCCCACGACGGCGGCGAGCACGAAGGCCGCGGTGGTCAGCGCGCGGCTGGACACTTCCTCGCCGATGTCCAGGTTGCCGATGCGGCGCGGGAGCACGAGCGAGATGACCGACTGCCGCACCGCGTAGAAGTTGGCGAAGGCGAACAGCGTCACGGCGCCGCCGGCGATGATGCGCAGCAGCGCGCACGCGGCCAGGCGCGCGCGCCAGACCTCCTGTGCGCCCATCGCGTGGTACCACGCCCAGGTGGTGTAGAACTGCGCCGCGGCGCGCGCCGCCAGCAGGGTGATCGCGGCGGCCACGAGGGCCAGCACGAGCCACCGGCGCGCGCTCATCTCACACCTGCACGCCCTGCGCGCGGAGCCAGCCGTCCATCTCGGCGCGGATCGCGGCCAGGCGCTCCGGCGTGCGGGCCTCGAACCGCGTGACGATGATCGGCTGGGTGTTCGACGCGCGGATGAGCCCCCAGCCGTCGCCGAACAGCACGCGCACGCCGTCCACGTCGATCACGTCGTGGGTGGCGCGGAAGTGGTCCACCGCGCGCTGCACAATGGAGAACTTGAGGTCGTCGGCGCAGTCCACGCGGATTTCCGGCGTGGCGACGAACTGCGGCACGTCGGCGAGCATCTCGCGCACGGTGCGCCCGGCGTCGGCCAGGATGCGCAGCACGCGCGCCGCGCCATACAGCGCGTCGTCGTGGCCGTAAAACCCCTCGGTGAAGAACATGTGGCCCGACATCTCGCCCGCCAGCGGCGCGTGCAGCTCCTTCATCTTCTCCTTGATCAACGAGTGTCCCGTCTTCCACATCACGGGCGTGCCGCCCGCCGCGCGGATTGCGTCCGGCAGGGCCTGCGAGCACTTCACGTCGAAGATGATGGACTGGCCCGTGCCCGTGCGCGCGAGCACGTCGCGGGCGTAGAGGATGAGGAGCCGGTCACCCCACACGATCTCGCCGGTCGCGTCCACGATGCCGATGCGGTCCGCGTCGCCATCAAAGGCGATGCCGAGGTCGGCGCCGTCAGCGCGCACGGCCTCGATGAGCGCCTCGAGGTTCTCGGGCACCGTGGGGTCGGGGTGGTGGTTCGGGAACGTGCCGTCGCTCGTGCAGAAGAGCCCGCGGCCCTCCAGGCCGAGCCGCGCGAAGAGCTTCGGCGCGACGAGCGACGCCACGCCGTTGCCGCAGTCGTACACCGCGCGAATGGGGCGCGACAGCGGCCCCGTGCGCCCGACAATGTCGTCGAGGTATGCGTCGATCACGTCCTGGGCGCGCACCGTGCCCCGCCCCGACGGCGCGCGGCCGGCCTGGATCAGCCGGTAGAGCTCCTGGATCCCGTCGCCGTGCAGCGAGCTCGTGCCGACGCAGATCTTGAAGCCGTTGAACTCCGGCGGGTTGTGCGAACCGGTGATCTGGATGCCACCGGCCACGCCCGCAATGCGGTTGAGCGACCAATACATCAGCGGCGTGGGCACGACGCCGATGTCCACGACGTTTGCCCCCGACGACGTGAGGCCATCCACCAGCGCATCGTGCAGCATGGTGCCGCTTGGCCGGTTGTCGCGCCCGACGACGACCGATCCGGCGAGCCCATGGTCGGCGAGGTAGGCCGCGTAGGCGACGCCCACGGCGCGGGCGACTTCGGGGGTCAGGTCAACGCCGATGACGCCGCGGATGTCGTACTGGCGGAAGATTCCAGGGGCGATGCTCATGCAAGTCCTCGAAACGGAGACGGGGCCATGTGGCCCCGTCAGGCGTGCACGTCGCGTGCCACGGCGCTTACTGCTGGCTCACCGCGGCCGGATCGGCGGCGGGAGTTGCGGCCAGGGCGGTCGTGTCTGGATGCGCGATGATCACGCCGGCGCGAGCCAGCCGCGAGAAGCGGTCCGGGAGCACGCCGAGCGCGAGAATGGCAAGCACGCTCACCAGCATCACGGCGCGTGTCCAGAACGGCGCCTGCGCCGGCGCGGCCGCGTCCTCGGCGCGCGGCTTCATGAACATGACCATGACGACGTACAGGTAGTAGCCCGCGGACACCACGGTGGTCAGCACCATCACCACGGCCAGCGTGACCTGCGGCGCCGGGGCGAGCATCGCCGCCTGCAGCACGTACCACTTGGCGAAGAACCCGCCGCCACCGAAGATCGGGAAGCCGAGGAGGGCCAGCATCATGATGCCCATGCTGAGCGCGAGCCAGGGCCGCACCGACCACAGGCCCTCGAAGTCGCGAATGAGCACCGGGCTGTCGCCCTGCCGGGCCACGAGCACGATCACCGCGAAGGCGCCGAACGTGGCCAGCGTGTAGACCAGCAGGTAGAACAGCGCCGCCGGGCCCGACCACACGGATCCTCCGGCCAGCGCGACGAGGATGAACCCGGCGTGCGCGATGCTGGAGTAGGCGAGCATGCGCTTGATGTTGCGCTGCGCGAGCCCGATCGCGTTGCCGAACACCATCGTCGCGACGGCCAGCGCGGCCACCGCGCGGTGCCACTGCGCGAACGCCTCGGGGAATCCCTCGCTCCAGACGCGGATGAACGCGGCGAATGCGGCCGCCTTCACCGTCGCCGCCATGTACGCGGTGACCGGCGAGGGCGATCCGTCGTACACGTCGGGCGCCCACATGTGGAACGGGACGCTGGCCACCTTGAAGCCGAACCCGACGAGCAGCATCGCGATGCCGACCAGCAGCAGCGGGCTGTGCAGCAGGTCCAGCGCGTGGATGCGCCCGGCGATGAGCGGCAGGCTCGTGGTGCCGGTGGCCCCGTACACCAGCGCGATGCCGTAGAGCAGGAACGCCGTGGAGAACGCGCCGAGCAGGAAGTACTTGAGGGCCCCCTCTGCCCCGCGCGCGCTGCGACGGTTGATGCCGGCCAGCGCATAGATCGAGATGGACATCAGCTCGATGCCCAGGAACACGATCATCAGGTCGCGCGCGGCGGCGAGCAGCATCATGCCGAGGGACGCGAACAGGATGAGGACGTGCGACTCACCGGCCGTGATGCCCTGCCGGTCGTTGTCGTCGATCGTGAGCGCGACGGCGAACAGCGTGCCGAGCAGGATCACCGCATCCGCCATCCAGCGGAAGTTGTCCACCGCGATCGGGCCCTCGGTGGCCGTCCGCTGCTGGTAGAGGTACCAGATCGCGGCGATGCCGGTGAGCACGGTGACCACCATGCTGCCGATGCCGACCGAGCGCTGGTGCTGCGCAGAGTCCGGCCGCCAGGCGGCCCACAGCATGAGCAGGATGGCGCCCACGGACAGGAGGAGCTCCGGCCCGAGCGCCGCCATCAACTGGGCGGGTACCGCCAGGTTGTAGGGGTTCACTGGTCAGCCCCCGGGGGGATCAGGGCGTCCGGGTTGGCGGCACGCGCCTGCACGGTTTGGACGAAGTGCTCGGCCGAGCGCTGCATGCGGTTGAGGACAGGGGCCGGGTACACGCCCAGCCAGATGATGGCGGCGACGAGCGGCAGCAGGAGCGCCAGTTCGCGCCGGTTGAGGTCGGGGATGTGCTCGTTCTCGGGCTTGTCCAGCTTGTTGAAGATGATGCGCTGGATGGCCCACAGGAGGTACGCGGCCGAGAAGATCACGGCCGTGCTCGCGATGAGCGCCAGCACCGGGAAGGTGCGGAAGGCGCCGAGCAGGACGAGGAATTCGCCGACGAAGCCGTTGGTCCCCGGCACGCCGATGCTGCTGAAGGTGACCAGCGTGAGGATCGCCGCGAACAGCGGGACGACGCGGGCGATACCGCCGTACGCATCGATGAGGCGCGTGTGCCGCCGCTCGTAGATCATGCCGATCAGGAAGAACAGCGCGCCCGTGGAGATGCCGTGATTGATCATCACCATCAGCGCGCCCTGCACGCTCTGCACCGTGAGTGCGAAGATGCCGAGCATCACGAAGCCCAGGTGGCTCACCGACGAGTACGCGACCAGCTTCTTGAAGTCCGGCTGCACCAGCGACACGAGCGCGCCGTACACGATGCCGATGACGGCGAGCGTGAGCACGATCATCCGGACGGTGTCGTTCATCGCGGCGCCCGGGAAGAGCGGCACCGCCAGCCGGAGGAACCCGA
The DNA here is from genome assembly GCA_035549215.1 of Gemmatimonadaceae bacterium. Classification (GTDB taxonomy): domain Bacteria; phylum Gemmatimonadota; class Gemmatimonadetes; order Gemmatimonadales; family Gemmatimonadaceae; genus JAGWRI01. The sequence continues at coordinate 5,569 of DASZRI010000296.1, forward strand.
AGGTGCCGAGCTTGAGCATGATGCTCGCCAGCACCACGGATCCGGCGGTGGGCGCCTCGACGTGCGCGTCCGGCAGCCACGTATGGAACGGGAACATCGGCACCTTCACCGCGAACGCCAGGAAGAAGGCGCCGAACAGCCAGAGCGCAGCCGTGGGCGACAGGTGCACCATCTGCAGGATGGCGTCGTAGCTGAAGTCCGGCGTCCCCGTGAGCGGCGACCGCGCCTGGATGCCCAGGTACACGATGCCGACCAGCATCAGCAGCGAGCCGACCATCGTGTAAATGAAGAACTTCATGCTCGCGTACACGCGCCGCTCGCCGCCCCAGATGCCGATGATGAAGTACATCGGCACGAGCATCACTTCCCACATCACGTAGAAGAGGAAGAGGTCGAGCGCCATGAACACGCCCAGCATGCCGGTCGTGAGCAGCAGCATGAGCGCGTAGTACGTGTGCGTCCGCTTGCGGATGCTGGTCCAGCTCCCGAGCACGGCCAGCAGCATCGTGCTGGTCGTGAGCAGGATCATCATCAGCGAGATGCCGTCGATGCCGAGCGAGAAGTGGATGCCCCAGGCGGTGATCCACGGGCGGTCGAACACGGCCTGCCACGCGACGGACGACGCGTCGAACGACCACCAGAGGCCGAGGGAGATGACGAACTCCACGGCGAAGGTGGTGAGCGCAATCAGGCGGGGCACGGTCGCCGACCCGTCCGCGATCTCGTCCTCCGCGGCGGCGCCGCCCGGCGCGCCCTGCAGCCAGATGAGCACGGCGCCGAGCACCGGCACGAGCAACAGCACCGGGAGCACCCAGTGCATGTATCCGATCGAGGTCAGGAAGGCGTTCATGGCAGGAACGAGCGGTGGAAGGCGCCGAGGACGAGCAGCACGCCGATCACCAGCACCCAGGCGTACGTCCCCACACGTCCGGTCTGAAGCTGCGAACCCATCCAGCCCACGAAGCGCGCGGCCCAGGCACTGCCGTTCACCATCAGGCCGTCAATGAGCCCCATGTCGATGCCGCGCCAGAGCAGGTTGCGCGAGGTACCGAGTGTTCCCCGCACCGCCGTGGCGTCGTACAACTCATCGACGTAGTACTTGTTGGCGAGCACCTTGCCGAAGCCTTCCTCTGGCTTGGCCTGCCGCGCCGGCACCAGCGCCGCGGGCTTGAGCCGCGCGACCGCGAACGCGATGCCCGTGACGGCGATCGCGACCGCCAGGCCGACGAGCAGCATCTCGGTGTTGTGCGGCGTCTCCGCCGCCACGCCGTTCGTCACGCGCAGCGTCGAGGCGCCGACCACCGGTTCGAGCCACTTGTCGAGCAGCCCCACGGGGCCGATCGGCAGGAACGACGGCAGGTTGAGCCACCCGCCGGCCGCGGCCAGCACGCCGAGCACTACCAGCGGGCCGGTCATGATCCATGGCGCTTCGTGCAGGTGCTCACGCTCCTTCTCGCCGGTCCGGTTCGGGCCGTGGAAGGTATAGAGCATCATCCGCGTCATGTAGATCGCGGTGAGGAGCGCGCCGATGAGGCCGATCGCGTACGTGAAGTAGAGGATCGCGCTGCCCGGGATGCCGAGCCAGTGCGCCTGGGCCAGCGAGCTGTCGTGCGCCCGGGCGAACACCGCGCCGAGGATCTCATCCTTCGAGAAGAAGCCGGAGAACACGGGGATGCCGGCGATGGCCAGCGTGGCGATCCACATCAGGATCCACGTGACCTTCATGTAGTGCCGCAGGCCGCCCATGTTGCGCATGTCCTGCGCGTCCTCGTGGCTGTGCGTGTGGTGGTACGCCGCGTGCATGGCGTGGATCACCGAGCCGGAGCCGAGGAACAGGAGCGCCTTGAAGAAGGCGTGTGTCACGAGGTGGAAGACGCCGGCCACGTACGCGCCCGCGCCCACGCCGATGAACATGTACCCGAGCTGCGAGACGGTGGAGTACGCGAGGACCTTCTTGATGTCCCACTGCTTGAGGCCGATCGTCGCCGCGAAGAGCGCCGTGAGGCCGCCGACCAGCAGGACCGTCAGCCCGGCGACCGGCGCCAGGGAGAACAGGAAGTTGCTGCGCGCGACCAGGTACACGCCGGCCGTGACCATCGTGGCGGCGTGGATGAGCGCGGAGACCGGCGTCGGGCCGGCCATGGCGTCGGGGAGCCAGACGTACAGCGGGATCTGTGCGCTCTTGCCCGTGCAGCCCAGGAAGAGGAAGAGGCAGATGGTCGTGATGACCACGTTCCCCATCGCCGACCCCGAGACCACGTTCTGGAGTTGCACGTAGTCCAGCGAGCCGAAGTTGGAGAACAGCAGGAACATCGCGATCAGGAAGCCGAAGTCGCCGATGCGGTTGACGATGAACGCCTTCTTGCCCGCATCCGCGTTGGCCTTCTCGCTGAACCAGAACCCGATCAGGAGGTAGGAGCAGAGGCCCACGCCTTCCCAGCCGATGAACATCAGCGGGTAGCTCGCGCCGAGCACGAGCACCAGCATGAAGAACACGAACAGGTTCAGGTAGGCGAAGTAGCGAGGGTAGCCCGGGTCCTCCTGCATGTAGCCGACGCTGAACAGGTGGATCAGCGCGCCCACGCCCGTAATCACCAGCACCATGATCATGGAGAGCTGGTCGAGCTGGAACGCGGCGTTCACCGCGAGGTCGCCGACCGGCATCCACGAGAAGTAGGTCTGGATGAACGGCGTTGACATGTCGTGCACGCCGCGCATCTGCAGGAAGATCGCGAGGGCGAGGCCGAAGGCGGCGATCAGGACGGCCGGCCCGACGATGGACGTGATGCCGGCGAACTTGTGGCGCGTGGCGTGATGCGCGTCATGGCCGTGCCCGGCGTCGTGCGCCGCCGCGTGGGCGTCGCCGTGGGCGGCGCCGGGGTCGGCCGGGCCGAAATGCGTGGCTGGCACCAGCGCGAGCAGCCCATTGATCACGAAGCCGAGCAGTGGCAGCAGGGGCAGCGCCCAGAGCCAGTCGGCCACCGTGCCGCTCAGCGGATGCGTCCCCGCGGACGCAGCGAGTGGTAGCAGCATCAGCCTTTCAGGAGGTTGATGTTCTGGAGGTCGACCGTCTGGCGGTGCCGGAAGATCGCGATGATGATCGCCAGGCCGACGGCCGCCTCGGCCGCAGCGACGGTCATGACGAAGAAGACGAATACCTGCCCCGCGGCGCCGTACATCCGCGCAAACGCCACGAAGCTCAGGTTGACGGCGTTGAGCATCAGCTCCACGCACATGAACAGGATGATCGCGTTGCGGCGGATGAGCACGCCGATCGCGCCGATCGCGAACAGCACGGCCGAGAAGAACAGCGACTCAGCGAGCATCGGTCCTCCGCTTGCCAAGGACCACCGCGCCCACCGCGGCCGCCAGCAGCAGCATGCTGGTCACCTCGAAGGCGAGCAGGTAGTCGTGGAACAGCGGGCCGCCCAGCGGCGCGATGGCGCCCTGCGTCGCGACCTGCTGCGCGGCGTAGCCGGGCGGCAGGGTGATCGCCTCGATGGACGTCGCGCGCGTGATCGCGAAGATCTCGGCCAGCAGCGCGAGGCCCACGCCGCCGGCGGCCAGCTTCCAGCCCAGGCCGCGCACGTCATTGATGTCGCGTGGATGGCCCAGGTTGAGGAGCATGATCACGAACAGGAACACGACCATGATCGCACCCGCGTACACCAGCACCTGGATGGCGCCCAGGAACTGCGCGTCGAGCAGCACGTAGAGCGCCGCGAGGCAGAACATGGTGTTCACCAGCCACAGGGCCGCGGCCACCGGGCTCTTCCGCGTCACGAACAGCAGCGCGGAGGCCACGGCGATCAGGCCGAAGAGGTAGAAATGGAACGTGTAGAACAGCGGGGTTGGCCCGGACATTACTCACCCTTGGGGTCGGCGGGGTCCCACATCTCGCACACGGGGTGCGTCTGCGAGGTCAGGCGCTCGAGGTCGTACACGAACCCCTGGCGGCTGTACTCCGCATTCTCGTAGTGGCGCCCCACGTGGATCGCTTCCTCGGGGCAGACTTCCTGGCAGTAGCCGCAGAAGATGCACCGGAACTCGTCGATCTCGAACACGAGCGGGTACCGGTTGCCCTTCTCGTCCTCGCCCGGCACGAGCTTGATGCAGTTGGCCGGGCAGATCGACGGGCAGAGCCCGCAGGCCACGCACTTGGCCTTGCCCTCCTCCGTCGTCAGCATCCGGTGCGTGCCGCGCCAGCGGGGCGAGAGCGGCCGCTTCTCCTCCGGATACTGCGTCGTCACCTTCTGCGGGTTCAGCAGGTGCTTGGCCGTGAGCACCATGCCCTGGAGCGTAGCACGCACGTAGCTCGTCTGCTCGATTGGTCGCTCGAGCACCTTGACGCCGATTGCCATCAGTTGCGGGCCTCCGCCCGGAGCGCCGCACGCGCGGTCTGCGCGCGCAGCTTCTCGAGGTTGCGCTTGTCCAGCCGCGAGTACGCCGGGCTCACCAGGCGCCCGCGGTCGACCAGGAAGAACAGCACCGCCAGGATCACCACGTTGAGCGCGAGCAGCGACAGGCCAAAGGCCCACGACCCGCGCGCCACGTGCGCCGCATCCAGCCCGAGGATCGCCGCGGCAATCGCCACGATGTACCCGAGCGCCAGCGGCAGCATGAACTTCCACCCCAGCGACATGAGCTGGTCATAGCGGAACCGCGGCAGCGTCCAGCGGATCCACATGTAGAAGAACAGGAAGAACAGGACCTTTGCCGCGAAGAACAGGAACGTCGCCAGCGTCTTCAGCCCGGTCCACGGCGCCACGTCCCACTGGCCCGGGATGTCCCAGCCGCCGAAGAACAGCGTCACCATCAGCGCGCTGGCCGTGACCATGTTCGCGTACTCCGCGATGAAGAACATCGAGAACTTCATCGCGCTGTATTCCGAGTGGTAGCCGGCGATCAGCTCCGACTCCGCCTCGGGCAGGTCGAACGGCAGGCGGTTGGTCTCGGCGAACGCCGACACCAGGAAGATGAAGAAGGCCACCGAGAGGCCGAGCACGTTCCAGAGCCCGTGCGCCTGCTGCAGCACGATGTCGTTCAGCGCCACGTTGCCGGCCAGCAGCAGCACCGGGATCGTGGACATGCCCATCGCGATCTCGTACGATACCATCTGCGCGCTGGAGCGCAGGCCGCCCAGCAGCGCGTACTTGTTGTTCGAGCTCCAGCCGGCGAGCACGATGCCGTACACGCCGAGTGATGCGATCGCGAGGATGAACAGGTACCCGATCGGCAGCGGCGCCACGACCATGTCGATCAGCCCCCAGCGCGTGGGGAGCGGCGACGCGAACGGGATCACGCACCACGTCAGCAGCGCCGGGATGAACGACAGCGCCGGCGCGAGGACGAACACCGGGATGTTCGCCTCCCCCGGGTACGTCTCCTCCTTCATGATGTTCTTGAGGCCGTCGGCCGCCGGCTGCAGGAGGCCGAGCTTGCCGCCCACGCGGTTGGGGCCGTGCCGGTCCTGGATCCACGCCGAGATCTTGCGCTCGGCCAGCGTCAGCAGCGCCACGCCCACCATGTACATGGTGAAGATCACCAGCATCTTGATGACCGTGGCGATGAAGTACACCAGCGCCGACGGCGGCGGGAGCTGCGGGTTCACGACCTGGAGCAGCGGATAGAGCGCGGTCATGCCGTCACCTCCGCACCCTTCACCGTCGCGCCGCGCAGGCCGAGCGTGTCATACGACATCCCGGCAAACTCCGGGTGCGCCGCCGCGAGCGCGGCGAACGCCTGGCTGGCCAGCATGTGGTTGGTCGGCTCGCCCATGGCGGTGAGGAGGTCGGAGAGCACGAACCAGCTCGGCCGGGAGAACCCGGGGCCCGAGCGCGCCTGCAGGAACCGCTGCACGCGGCCGCGCAGGTTGGTGAACGTGCCTTCCTCTTCGGTGAAGTTGTTGATCGGCAGCACCACCGTTGCCGCGTGGCGTGCCCACGCCGGCAGCGTCGTGCCGATGACGATGATCGCGCCCGCCTTGGCCACGTCGCTGGCGTCGAGGCCGGCCAGCTCCTCGTCGGCCACGACGAGCACGTCGCCCGCCTTGAGGCCGGCCAGCGGGGCATCGCTGCGCGCGAAGCCCATGATCTCGGCGCCGCGCCCGTTCGCGGCCTGGTCGGCACGCCGCGCCAGGTCCTTCACGCCGGGCAGTGGCGCTTCCTCGCCCTGCGGCACGCGGAAGGCGCCGCTGCCGTTCGTCTTGCGCACCACGCGCTCGAGCAGGAACAGCGCCTCATTGGAGAGGTTCGGCGAGGCGAGCACGAAGGCCCGCTGGCCGCCGAGCAGCTTGGCCGCCTCGGCGATCGCCGCCGACCAGTCGGCCGTGGCCAGCGTCGCGCCTTGGCGCACGAGCGGTGCGTCCACGCGGTCCTGGCGGTTCATCCAGCGATAGTTCAGGCGGCCGTGGTCGCAGAGGAAGTACTTGTTCACCGCCTCGTTGGCCCGGGGACGCAGGCGCACGACCATGTTGTCGCGCGTCTCGATGGTCATGTTGCAGCCCTGCGAGCAGCCGGGGCAGATGGATGCCGAGCGATCCACCTCCCACGAGCGGAACTTGTTCAGCGAGTCCTTGGAGAGCAGCGCGCCCACCGGGCACAGGTCGATGACGTTGCCCGCCCACGGGTGCGTCAGGTCCTTGCCCTCGAACTTGCCAATCAGCGCGCGGTCGCCGCGCTCGCTGACGTTGAGCACCGCGTCGTGCGCGACGTCGTCCATGAACCGGACGCACCGCGTGCAGAGGATGCAGCGGTTGGTGACGTACATGACGTCGCCGCCGAAGTCCTCCACCGGGTTGAAGCGCTTGGGCTCGCGCAGGCGGCCCTCGGCGCGCCCTTCCTGGTACGTGTAGTCCTGCAGCTCGCACTCGCCGGCCTGGTCGCAGATCGGGCAGTCCAGCGGGTGGTTGATGAGCAGCATCTCGAGCACGCCCTTGCGCGCTTCCAGCGCCTTGGGCGAGTGGACATGCACCACCTGCCCCTCGGCCACCGACGTCGCGCACGATGGCGCGAGCTTGGGCATCTTCTCCACTTCCACCAGGCACATGCGGCAGACACCCGCAACGGGCAGCCCGGGGTGGTAGCAGTAGTGCGGGATGAGGACGCCAACCGTCTTGGCGGCCTCGAGGATCGAGGTGCCCTCGGGCACGGTGGCCGCGCGGCCCTCGATCGTGAGCGAGATCATCTTGGCTTCGGCCATTTACGCCACCGCCGGGACTTGAACGGCCTTCGTCTTCTTGATGAGCGCCTCGAAGTCAGCGCGGAATTTCTTGATGCCGGAGATCACGGGCGTCGCGCACGAGTCGCTGAGCACGCAGATCGTCTTGCCGGTCATGTTGTCGGCGATGTCGAGCAGCGTGTCCAGGTCCTCGGTCGTGCCCTCGCCGGCCACGATGCGCTCCAGGATCCGCGTCGTCCACGCCGTGCCCTCGCGGCACTGGGTGCACTGGGCGCAGCTCTCATGCGCAAAGAAGCGGGCGGCGCGCGCGATCACCTTTACCAGGTTCTGGGCGTCGTCCACCACGATCACGCCGCCGGAGCCGAGCATCGTGCCCTGGGCCATGAAGCCCTCGTAGTCCATCAGGCTCGCCTCGGCCTCGTCCATCGTCTGGATGGGCACCGAGATGCCGCCGGGGATGATCGCGCGGAACTTGCGGCCGGGCAGCGGCCCGCCGCACACGTCGTACAGGAAGTCCTTGAACGGGAAGCCGAGCGTGACCTCGTAGTTGCCCGGCCTGGCGATGTTGCCGCAGACCGAGAACAGCTTGGTGCCCGTGCTCTTCGGGTTGTCCGGACGCCCGAACTTCTTGTACCAGTCGGCGCCGTTGTTCAGGATGTGCGGCACCGCGGCCAGCGTCTCGACATTGTTGATCGTCGTCGGCTGCGCGAACAGCCCGGCCACCGCCGGGAACGGCGGCTTGATGCGCGGGTTGCCGCGGCGGCCCTCGATGGAGTTCATCAGGGCCGTCTCCTCGCCGCAGATGTACGCGCCCGCCCCGCGGTGCACGTACACGTTGACGGTCTTGCCCGACCCCATCGCGTTCTTGCCCAGGATGCCCGCCGCGTACGCTTCCTTGAGCGCCGCTTCCATGCGGGCGATGGGCTCCGTGAACTCGCCGCGGATGTAGATGTACGCCGTCTCGGCGCCGATCGCGTACGCGCCGATGGCGCATCCCTCGACCAGGGCGTGCGGCGTCCAGCGCATGATCTCGCGGTCCTTGAACGTGCCGGGCTCCGACTCGTCGGCGTTGCAGCACAGGTAGTGCGGCTTGCCGTCGCCCGGCTTCATGAAGGACCACTTCACGCCCGTCGGGAAGCCGGCGCCGCCGCGCCCGCGCAGCCCGGAATCCTTCACGATGTTCACGATCTCGGCCGGCTCCATCCCCAGCGCCTTCTGCAGCGCCGTGTAGCCGCCGCGCTTCTTCCACCCGTCGAGCGTGATGGCTTCCCGGTCACCGAAGTGCTTCGAGAGGACCAGCGTCTCGCGGTCGTGGGGCTTGTGCGGATATCCCATTTATTTCAGCTGCGAAAGGATCCCGGGCACCTTGTCCGGGGTGACCGATTCCAGGAACTCCTCATTGATCATCACGGGCGTCGCGAAGCCGCACGCGCCCAGGCACTCCACCTCGATCACCGTGTACTTGCCGTCCGGCGACGTCACGCCGAGCTCCTCGCACCCCGTGGCACGAAGGAACGCGTCGCGCACCTCCTCGGCCCCGCACACCGCGCACGGCGACGTCGTGCAGACCTGGATGAAGTGCTTCCCCACCGGATGCTGGTGGTACATGGTGTAGAACGTCACCACGCCCTTCACGTACGCCGGCGTGATGCCCAGCACCTCGGCCACCTCGGCCATGCCGTCCTCGCTCACCCAGCCGCGGTCGTGCTGCACCATCCACAGGGCGGGCAGCAGCGCCGCCTGCTTCGTCGGGTAGCGCGTGAGGAGCTCATCCAGCTCGCGGCGGCGCTCGCCGACGAACACCGGACGGTACGGCTCCGCGTGGTGCGCGTGCGACGTGTCCGCGGGCGCGTCCGTGCCGCCCATCTCCCGTGCGCTCACCGGTCGATCTCTCCCATGACGATGTCAATGCTCGCGTTGATCGCGATCACGTCCGACAGCAGGTGTCCCTCGACCATCTTCGGGATGGCCGACAGGTTGACGAAGGACGGCGGGCGGATGCGCCACCGCACCGGCTTCGGCGTGCCGTCCGACACCATGTAGTAGCCCTTCTCGCCCTTCGGGCTCTCCACCGGCACGTAGCACTCGCCGATCGGCGGGCGGGGGCCCTCCATCACCTGCTTGAAGTGATGGATCATGGACTCCATGTCGCTCGTCGCCTTGCTCTTGGGCGGCAGGATGACGCGGTGGTCATCGGTGTTCACCGGGCCGTCCGGCAGGCGCTTGATCGCCTGCTCCAGGATCCGCACCGACTGGCGCAGCTCCTCGACGCGGACCAGGAACCGGTCGTATACGTCGCCGTTGCTGCCCACCGGCACGTCGAAGTCGTACGTCTCGTAGTCGAGGTACGGGAAGTCCTTGCGGACATCGTACGCCACGCCCGACGCGCGGAGCATCGGGCCGGAGAGCCCGTAGTTCACCGCCTCCTCGGCCGACATCACGCCGAGCCCCACCGTGCGGCCGACCCAGATGCCGTTGCGGGTGAGGATGCGGTCCACCTCGTCGATGGTCTTCGGAAAGCTCTTCACGAACCCCGTGAGCTTGTCGAGCCAGCCGTCGGGAATGTCGGCCGCCATGCCGCCCACGCGCGTGAGCGACGTCGTGAGGCGCGCGCCGACCCACATCTCGATCAGCTCGTACACGCGCTCGCGCTCCTGGAACGCCCACAGGAACGGCGTGAAGGCGCCGATGTCGATGCAGGTGGTGCCGAGCCACACGAGGTGCGAGATGATGCGCGACAGCTCCATCGCGATCACGCGCAGCACCGTGCAGCGCTCCGTGATCTCGATGCCGAACAGCCGCTCCGCGCCGAGCACGAAGGCGCAGTTGTTGCCCGGGCTGTTCAGGTAGTCCTCGCGGTCGGTCCACGGGATGATCTGGTTGTACTGCCGGTACTCGCCGATCTTCTCGAACCCGCAGTGCAGGTACCCGATGTGCGGGATGCACCGCACGACGGTCTCACCGTCGAGCTCGAGCACCAGGCGCAGCACGCCGTGCGTGGCCGGGTGCTGCGGGCCGATGTTGATGAGCATGTGCTCGGCATGCAGGTCGTCGGCCGGGCGCTCCACGCGCTGGAGGCCGAGCGGGGTCATCTGCACCCGCCCCTGGGCGTCGAGCCCGGGGGTGCTGAGC
>DASZRI010000297.1:0-8264 GCA_035549215.1 Gemmatimonadaceae bacterium
ACGCTGAACCTGCTCGCGCTGCCGGCTGTGGGTGGCGCCCTGATCATCGGCGCGCCGGAAGCGCTGGTCGCCCTGTACCTCGGCATCCTGCTCGGCGACCGCATCGGCCTGCGCAAGCCGATCTGGGCCGCGTGGATCAACAGCGGGCGCGAGGTGCTGGCAACTGCGGCGGCGTTCGGGCTCTTCGCCTGGGCGAGCGCCCTCACCGGGGCCACGAGCGACACGCTCAATGCCGAGGACCTGCCGGCGCTGGCGCTGTTCGTGTTCGCCTACTTCGTGCTCAGCCGCGGGCTGCTGTACTTCACGCTGATCTACCGCGACAAGCTCCTCGAGGAGGAGAAGTCGCTGATCCTGCGGTATGAGGTGATCGGGTTCGGCGCGGCGTGCATCGCCATTGCCGTCATCCTGCTCACGGTCACGACGCTGCATCCCGCGGGCTGGGCCGTCGTCGGCATCGTGCTCGGCCTGGCGGGCCTGTTGCTCAAGCGGATCCTCGAGGAAGCCGTTGCGGCGGAGGAGCTGAACAAGATCCTCGCCATGGAGCAGGTCGTGTCATCGGACGTCGGGCTCGGCGATGCCTTTCGCCGCATCGAGGCCCTGGCGCATCGCCTCGTGGACTGGCGCCGCTTTCGCATCTACCGGCTCCGTCCCGACGGGCTGGCGCTCGTGTGGACGGAGAGCGATGGCTACCTGGAGCCGGCGCATCCCGCCTCGGCGTCGGGCGCCCGGCTGCGCAACGAGGCGCTGGATACGGGGCAGCCCGTGGTCATCGGCGACGTCGCGCGCGACGCACGCGCTGAGGGCAGCCGCGCGGACACCGAGAGCATCGCCGTCATTCCACTCAGGTTTGGCGATCGCACCGTCGGCGTGCTGGAGCTCGAGAACCACAAGCGGAACGCGTACACCCTCAAGGAGGTGTCGCTCATCCGCCGGTTCGCCAACCAGCTTGCCACGACCTTGCACATCCACGACCTGCGCCAGCCACTGCTGGAAGCGATGACGCGCGTGAGCTCGCAGCTCGATACGCTCACGGAGTCGGCGCGCCTGCTGCGCGCTGGCGGCGAGACGGTGGCGCGCACGATCGCCGACATCGGCCGCGACGTGGTGGACGAGAGCGAGCAGATCGCCGGCAGTGTCGCCGCAACGACGGCGCTGCACCAGGCCACCGGCGAGGTGGCTCGGGACGGCGCGGGCGCGGCCGAGGCGAGCCAGCGTGCCACCGAGATTGCGGGCGAGCACCGTTACACGATCTCTTCCGCCATCGAGCGCCTGGTGCACGCCAAGGGATTCGTGGCGGAGAGTGGCGCACAGGTGGAGGCGCTGGCGCAGACGACGCGCCGCATCACCGACTTCATCGCGGTCATCCGCTCGCTGGCGGACCAGACGAACCTGCTTGCCCTCAACGCAGCCATCGAGGCCGCGCGCGCCGGCGAGCAAGGACAGGGCTTTGCCGTGGTCGCCGACGAAGTGCGCAAGCTGGCCGAGCAGAGCGCCCGCGCCGCCGACGACGCCAGCGACGTGCTCCTGGGGTTCGAGGAGCAGATGCGCCGCGTGGCGATGCAGATGGGGCGCGGCCAGGCCATCGTCAGCGACGTCGAGTCGCTCTCCGAGGACGCGCGCCAGGCGCTCGACCTGATCGTCGAGGCAACGGCAGCGGCGGCTGCGGGCGCGCAGCGCATCGCCTTCACGTCGCGCAACCAGGAGCTGGAATTCGGGCGGCTGCGCGAACGCGTGGCACGCATCGCGCAGATCTCGCAGCGCAACCGCTCCGGCGCCGAGAACGTCACGGCCTCGGCCCGCGACCAGGCGAGCGCGCTTCGCGAGCTGGAAGGCGCAACGCACGAGCTGCGCGGCGTGGCCGTGTACCTGAGCGAGCTGACGCGCCGCATCACGAGCGTAGGATGAGCGAGCTCGACTCGATCACGCTGCGACGCATGCAGTTCCACGTGCTCGTCGGCATCCTGCCGCACGAGCGCGAGCTTCCGCAGCCGCTCGAGGTGGACCTGGTCGCGTGGCTCGTGCCTGAGAGCCATGGTGTCGTGGACTACCGCTTGCTGCACGACGAGGCGCGCGCCGCCGTCGAGGCCTCGCCGCGCGAGTACCTCGAGGAGATCGCGGAAGCGGTGGCGTCGCGCGCACTGGCCGTGCGGGGCGTGGCCCGCGTATGCGTCTCCGTGCGCAAGCCGCATGTGCCGCTGGGCGCACCCCTGGAGTACGTCGAGGTGACGATCCACCGCCCGCCGCATGCGTAACGTGGCATACATCGCGCTGGGGTCCAACCTCGGGGATCGCGCGGCGGGGCTCGCGCAGGGGCGCGCGGCCCTCGCGGCGCTGCCGCGATCGCGCGTGCTGGCGGCGACGCCGGTCGAGGAAACCGCGCCGTTCGGCGTTCCGGGCCAGGGCGCGTACCTGAACCAGATGGTCGCGATCGAGACCGGCCTCTCGCCGCGCGAGCTGCTCGCCGAGCTGCAGCGGGCGGAAGAAGCGGCGGGCAGGACGCGCGACGAACGATGGGGCCCGCGCACGCTCGACCTGGACATCGTTCGCTTCGGGGCAGATGCGATCGCCGACGCGGACCTGACGATCCCGCATCCGGGGCTGGCAGACCGGGACTTCTGGCAGCGCGAGGCCGCGTGGCTGGATCGGGAGCTGGCGTGAGCGACGTGCGCACGGTGGAGCTGCCGGCGTGGGCGCAGGTGGGTGAGGCGCGGCGCGCGCACATCGCGCGTGTCACCGCGCTGCTCGATGAATGGGCCGAACTGCTGAACCTCGTGCCCCAGGAGCGTCAGGCGTGGCATGACGTCGGCCGGTGGCACGATGCGCTGCGTGACGCGCCGGAGGATGAACTCCGCGCGATGACGGGCGACCGCCAGTCCGCGACGGAACTGCTCCATGGACCAGCAGCGGCCTCGGTGCTCGCGGCCAATGGCGAGATGCGCCAGGAGGTGCTCGACGCCATCCGCTGGCACACGATCGGCAACCCGGCGTGGGGGCGGGCGGGTCGCGCGCTGTTCATGGCGGACTTCCTGGAACCGGGGCGCAAGTTCTCGCGCGCCGACCGCGCGTTCCTCGCCGCGCAGGTGCCGCGCGACTTCGACGGCGTGTTCCGGCAGGTGGTGCGGGCACGCCTGGAGTGGGCCCTGCGCGAGGGGCATGCCCTGTTCCCTGAAACCGTGGCGCTCTGGAACCACGTGCGATGAAGCGCAGGACCATCGCGCTCGCAGGCGTTGTGATCATCGCGCTGGCAGCGGGCGGCAGCGCCTGGGCCTGGCGGCATCGGTCCGCGACGCATGCCGCGATTCCGGGATCGGCGCCTGTGCCGGGCGCGGCGGCGCCAGTCGTTCCCGCCGGCACGCGGATCAAGGTCGAGGTACTGAACGGCACCACGACGCGCGGCCTCGCCCGGCGCGCCACGATGGTCCTCCGCGACGCGGGGTTCGACGTCGTGCTCGTGGGGACGGAGCACGCGGCAGGGGACACCACGCTCGTGATCGACCGGTCCAACCACCCCGAATGGGCGCGGCTCGTGGCCGACGCCATGCCCCCGGCGCGAGTGGAATCGCGCCCCGACTCAACCCGCTACGTCGACGTCACCGTGGTGATCGGCCGCGCGTGGCGCGCGCCGACCCAGCCGCTCTACCCGTAGCTGGCCGCAGGCCGCGGCGATGTCCACGCCGCGGCTCTTCCGCACCGCCACCTCCACGTCCTGGTCGCGCACCTCGCGCGAGAAGCGCCGGATCGCCTCGCCCGAGCTCGGCGTAAAGCCGCGTGCACCGCCGGGGTGGAGTGGGATCAGGTTCACGAATGCCTTGCACTCGCGCGCCAGTGCCGCGAGCTGCAGCGCGTGCTCCTCGCCGTCATTCACGCCGCCCAGCATGACGTACTCGAATGTCACGCGCCGGTCGAACGCCTTGGCGGCCTCGATCACGTCGGCCAGCGGGTACTTCACGTTGATCGGCATCAGCTCGCGGCGCAGCGCATCGCTGGGCGCATGGATCGAGATTGCCAGGCGGAACTGCTCCGGCCGCTTGCCCAGCGCCACGATGCCCGGCAGCACGCCGACCGTGGAGATCGTGATGTGGCGCGCCCCGATGCCGAGCCCGTTCGGGTCGTTCAGGATGGTGAGTGTCGGATCCACCGCCTTCCAGTTCATGAGCGGCTCGCCCATGCCCATGAAGACGATGTTCGTCACCGGGATCGGCGGGTCGAGCAGGCGCATCTCGCGCACCTGGCCGGCGATCTCCCAGACCTCGAGGTTGCGCGAGAATCCCATCGCGCCGGTGGCGCAGAAGGCGCACTGCAGCGCGCACCCCGCCTGCGACGAGATGCACAGCGTGACGCGATTGCCCTCGGGGATCGCCACCGACTCGATCGCCTCCCCGTCGGGCAGGCGGAACAGGAACTTCTCCGTACCGTCGGCGGACTTCTGCCGCGCCATCACCTGCAGCCGCGGCATGTCGAACGACTCGGCCAGCAGCGTGCGGAGCGACGCGGGCAGGTCCGTCATCGCGCCGAAGTCGGGCGCGGGTGCGACCCACAGGTGGCGCACGACCTGCCGCGCGCGATAGGCCGGCAGTCCATGCCCGGCCATGAAGGCCTGCAGGCGCTCGACGGCCTGCGCCGGCGTCAGGTTCAGGAGGTTCTCGCGTGTGCTCATGGAAAGACCGACGTCAGGGCAAACTGGTACACACCCCCGAGGCCCGCGCCCTGTTCCTCGCGCGAGATGCCGATGCCGTAGCGGCCGTAGCGCATGCTCAGCCCCAGGCGCGAATGATCGGAGGTGCCGCCGAACGCGTCCACGCGCGCGATGCCGCCGCGCGCCTCGACGTTGGCGTAACGGATGCTTGCGTACAGGTAGCGCTCATTGCCGCGTTCGTGCGTGGCCGACGCGGACAGCCCGAGCCGCACCTGCATCACGCTGTCGCGCGAGACGACGGGCGCGTCCGCCGCGGCCAGCCACGTCGCCGCCTCACGCGACGGCGTCGGGCTGAGCAGGAACGTGGATGCGGCCACGCGCACCGGCGAGCCCAGCACGCGGTCGGCGACCACGCCCCAGTCCAGCGACACGGCGCCTCGCTGCAGGTAATCCGCCGTCCCGGTGCGATAGCGGATGGCAGTGCCTGCCGTCACGGAGCTGAACCGGCGAGCGAGCCCGACAGAGAACAGCGTCGTGCCGTACGGGATCTCGGACCCGATCGACTGCGGATCCGTCTCCGTCCGGATGAGGTCGGTGACCGATGCGCGCGCGAGCGAGGCCGAAACCACGAAGTCGCGGGGCAGGGCGACGGACGCCGCTGCCAGTTGCGCGGAAACACCCTGCTCGATCGGGGAGTTCAGCGCGACGGCGCCCACGGCCACGCGCTCGGGGCGCCACACGGTGACCGACGCCGGGTTCCAGAGCCCGCCGCTGAGCTGGCTGGCCAGCGCCGGCGCCTCGGCCAGCGCGCCGAGTGGGAACTCGAGCAGGTCCCGGGCAGGCACCTCCTGCGCCCCGGCGGCGGTCGCGACGGAGCCGCAGATGACCGCAGCGAAGAGCAAGAGGCGCATGGACTTAACGTAACCGGGGCCGGCGAGTCACGTCAAGCGCGTTACTACCGTAAGTGACAGTCCTGCATTATGATAGGTGATTACATGATTCGCCTCCGGATCCTGTCCGCTGCTGCCGGCCCGGTGCTCGTCACCAGGGTCGGTTTGTGCGTCGGGGGGTCCAGCAATGACGGCGCCCGGAACCCCACTGATGCAGACTGATCTTTCCACGACCCTTCGTTCGCACCGCGCGGGCCTCCTGCGCGCCTCCCACGCCGGCCAGACCGTGCGCATCGGTGGCTGGGTGCACCGCACGCGCAACCTCGGTGGCCTGGTGTTCGTGGACCTCCGCGACCTGAGCGGGCTGGTGCAGGTGTCGTTCGACCCGCAGCGCACGCCGCGCGAACTCTGCGACGCCGCGGCGGCGCTTGGGAGCGAGACGGTGGTGCTTGTCGAGGGCACGGTTGTGCTGCGGCCAGAGGCGATGCGCAACGGTGACCTTCCGTCGGGCGATGTCGAGGTGCACGCGACCGCGCTGCGCGTGGTCGGGCCCGCGGAGGTCCCGGCGATCCCGGTGGCGCGTGCGAAGGGCGAGAACCTGCCGGCCGAGGAGCTGCGCCTGCGCCATCGGTACCTCGACCTGCGTCGCACCGAACTGCAGCAGAACCTCGTGCTGCGCCACCAGCTCATGCAGGCCACGCGCCGCTACCTCAGCGAGCGCGGCTTCCTGGAGATCGAGACGCCGATCCTGACGAAGCCGACGCCCGAGGGCGCACGCGACTACCTGGTGCCGAGCCGCGTGCACGCCGGCGAGTTCTACGCGCTGCCGCAGTCCCCGCAGCTCTACAAGCAGCTGCTCATGGTCGCGGGCATGGATCGCTACTTCCAGATCGCGCGCTGCTTCCGCGACGAGGACCTTCGCGCGGACCGGCAGCCGGAGTTCACGCAGATCGACATCGAGGCGTCCTTCATCACGCGCGAGGACATCTTCTCGCTCAGCGCGGGGCTGATGGCCGCGCTCTGGCGCGAGGCGGGCATGTCCGTGCCCGCGGAGATCCCGCGGATGCAGTACGCCGACGCCATGGAGCGCTACGGCTGCGACCGTCCGGACCTCCGCTACGGCCTGGAGATCCAGGACGTGAGCGATGCCTTCCGCGACAGCGAGTTCACCATCACGCGTTCGGCGCTGGCGCAGGGCGGGCGCGTGCGCGGCATCGTCGTGCCCGGTGGCGCGGCGCTCTCGCGCAAGCAGGTGGACGAGATCGAGGCGGAGGCCAAGGCCGCAGGCGCGATGGGGCTGCTGCGCCTCAAGTGCGTGAACGGCGTGCTCGAGGGGCCGGCGGCCAAGTTCCTGGGCGAAGGCGCGCAGGCGAAGCTCGCGCTGCCCGAGGGCGCGCTGGGCCTGTACGTCGCGGCGATCGACCGCGTGGCGAACCCGGCGCTCGACCGCGTGCGCCAGGACGTGGCCCGTCGCATGCACCTGGTCCCCGAGGGTGCGCAGGCGTTCACGTGGGTGCTGGACTTCCCGCTGTTCGAGCGCGACCCGCAGACGGGACACCTGGCGGCGGTGCACCACCCGTTCACGTCGCCGCATCCCGATGACATCCCGCTGCTCGACACGGCGCCGGAGCGCGTGCGCGCGCAGGCGTACGACCTCGTGTTCAACGGCACGGAGCTCGGGGGCGGGAGCATCCGCATCAGCGACCCGGCGCTGCAGAGCCGGATGTTCGGGCTGCTCGGGATCGACGACGAGACCGCGCGGGCCCGGTTCGGGTTCCTGCTCGAGGGACTGCGCGCGGGCGCGCCGCCGCACGGCGGCATCGCGTTCGGCTTTGACCGCATCGCGATGATGCTCGCCGGCGCGTCGTCGCTGCGCGACGTGATCGCGTTCCCCAAGACGACCGCGGCGCGCGCGCTGTTCGAGGGCGCGCCGTCGCCGGTGCCGGCGCAGGACCTGGCCGACCTGCACCTCGCGGTGCGCGGAGTGGCAGAGTGAGTGAAGCCACCGGCGCCATGCAGCGCCTGTCCACGGAGGGCGCCGACCTGCTCACGCTGGCCGGCGTGAACGACGCGAACCTGATCGAGCTGTCGCGCCTGTTCGGCGTGCGCGTGGCACTGCGCGGCGACATGATGACCATCACCGGCCCCGCCGACCTGGTGGATCGCGCCGTGATCGTCGGCGGCCGCATGGTGGACCTGGCGCGCCAGCGGCAGCCGCTGACGCCGGACGACGTCCTGCGGCTGAGCGAGTCGGGCGGTGAGGGGCCTGAGGGCAGCGAGGGCCTCGCGCGCGGCCACATCGCGCTGCCCGGCATGCGCAAGGTGGTGCAGGCGAAGACGCCGGGGCAGGCCGAGTACCTCGCCAAGATCGCCGAGCACGACATCGTGGTCGGCATCGGGCCCGCGGGCACCGGCAAGACGTACCTGGCCGTGGCTGCGGCGGTCGACGCGCTCACGCGCAAGCGCGTGCGGCGCATCGTGCTCGCTCGTCCCGCGGTCGAGGCTGGCGAGTCGCTCGGCTTCCTGCCCGGCGACATGCAGGCCAAGGTGGATCCGTACCTGCGCCCGCTGTACGATGCGCTGGACGAGATGATGCCGTTCGAGCGCGTGCAGAAGGCGCTGGAGACGCGCGTCATCGAGATCGCGCCGCTGGCGTTCATGCGCGGGCGCACGCTGGGCGATGCGTTCGTGATCCTGGACGAGGCGCAGAACGCGACGGCGCTGCAGATGAAGATGTT
>DASZRI010000298.1:0-3821 GCA_035549215.1 Gemmatimonadaceae bacterium
GTTCGGCCACCGCGCGCCCGCTGCGCGCCAGCCCGACGACGGCGATCTCGCCGTTCAGCCAGCCCATGGCCATGGCCGGCTCGGAAACGCGGGGCATCATCGGCATCAGCGCAGCTTGAGCGTGCTCAGGGCGAGCAGCGCGCAGAGGATGCCCAGGATCCAGAACCGCACGACCACCTGCGTTTCCCTCCACCCCTTCATCTCGAAGTGGTGGTGGATCGGCGCCCGCAGGAAGACGCGGTGCGCCTTGGCGTATTCCAGCCCGTACCGGCGCCGCCGGTACTTGAACACGCTCCGCTGGATCATGACCGACAGCGTCTCGCACATGAACACGGCCCCGACGAAGACGAGCAGGAACTCCGACTTGAGCAGGATCGCCACCGCCCCGAGCGCGCCACCCAGCGCCAGCGAGCCGGTGTCGCCCATGAACACCTGCGCCGGGTACGTATTGAACCAGAGGAAGCCGATGAGCGCACCGACCATCGCCGTGCAGAAGATGGTGAGTTCGCCGGAATTCGACAGGTAGAAGATGCCGAGGTAACGGCTCGTGTCCACGCGACCGATGACGTACGAGAAGACCGCGAAGGTGGCAAAGGCGATGGCCGAGAGCCCCGCGGCCAGCCCGTCGAGCCCATCGGTGAGGTTCACCGCATTGCTCACCCCCGTCAGCACGAACGTGGTGAACAGCACGTAGATCCACGCGAACGCCGCCGAGATGGGCACGACCAGCACGTACTTGAAGAATGGCAGCGTGGTTGACGCGCCTGGCAGGTCGGGCGCGAGGGGAAACCGCCACACGATGAAGCCCAGCACGAGGCCGATCACGACCTGCCCGGCGAGCTTGTAGCGCTCCACCAGCCCCTCGTTCTTCCTGCCTTCGCGCTTCTGCTTCACCTTGAGCAGGTCGTCGATCAGCCCGATGAACCCCATCCACGTCGTGACGACGAGCGCCAGCCACACGTAGCGGTTGTTCAGCCGCATCCACAGGAGCGTCGGGATGATGGCCGAAAACAGGATGATCAGGCCGCCCATCGTCGGCGTGTCGCCCTTGACCGCGTGCGTCTCGGGGGTGCCGTCGCGCACCACCTGCGTCATGGATGCCCGCTGCAGCCGGCGCAGGATCATCGGGCCGACGACGAACGCCAGCAGCAACGCCGTCACGGCCGCGCCGGCAGCGCGGAACGTGATGTAGTTGAACAGGTTCAGGATCCTGAACTGGCGGACTAGCGGGACGAGGAAGTAGTAGAGCACGGATCAGGAAGGCAGGCGGCGGTGGGACGTGCGGGAAACTTAAGCGCCCGCCCAAGCGGTGATCGGCGGGACGAGCCGTTCCAGGCGCACCCCGCGCGAGCCCTTGAGCAGGATCACGGCGTCGCGCTGGAGGCGGGGCTCGAGCATCCCCCACAGCGACTCGACATCCGGCGAAGCTAGGACGCGCGAACCCGTCGCGCCGGCACGCGCCAGGGCCTGCGCAAACTCCCCGACACCGACCACCAGCTCCACCGGGGTCGCGAGCGCCGCGCGAATCACGTCGTCATGCAGCGCCGGCCCCTGCGCGCCCAGCTCGAGCATGGTGCCCAGGATCGCGACGCGCTGCCGCCCCTGCCCCGCATGCTCCAGCAGCTCCAGCGCCGCGCGCGCAGAGCCCGGGTTGGAGTTGTAGGCGTCGTTGATGAGCGTCGCCTGGCCGATGCGCTCCCAGTGGACACGCATCGGCGGCATCGTGGCACCGGCGATCCCGCGCGCCGCATCCTCCACGCTGACGCCGCATTCCGCCGCGACGGCGACCGCCAGCATCGCGTTGCGCAGGTTGTGCACCCCGCGAGCGGGCGGGCGCACCGCCACTCCCCCGACCTCCGCAACCCCGAGCCCCTCGGCGTCCACCGACCAGCGGTCCGCGCGCACGTCGCCGGCGTCGAGGCCGGCCGTCATGATGCGTGTCGCACGCCCCTGCGCGGCGGCAGCGACTTCGGGCTGCGCGGCCGGCGTCATCACGACCTTGGCGCCGTCACACGCGGCCAGTTCCTCACGCATCACCCCGGCAAGGTCGCCGAGCCCTTCCAGGTGCTCCTCGGCGATCGACGTCACCACGACGATGTCCGGCTCGACGATGGCGCGCAGCGCCGCCACCTCGCCGGGCTGGTTCGTCCCCATCTCGACCACGGCAACATCCGCGTGGTCCGGGATGGCGAGGAGCGTGAGCGGCGCGCCGACCAGGTTGTTCAGGTTGCCGGTGGTCGCATGCACCTCGAGCCGCGCGCCGAGGGCGGCGCGGAGCAGCTCCTTGGTGCTCGTCTTGCCATTGGTGCCCACCACGCCAACCACCGGCCCGTTCCACGCCCGACGGCGATAGCGGCCCAGCGCGCCGAGCGCGCGCGTGGTATCCGCGACGACATACGCCGG
The DNA here is from genome assembly GCA_035549215.1 of Gemmatimonadaceae bacterium. GTDB lineage: Bacteria > Gemmatimonadota > Gemmatimonadetes > Gemmatimonadales > Gemmatimonadaceae > JAGWRI01. The sequence continues at coordinate 2,404 of DASZRI010000298.1, forward strand.
CACGCCCAGGCCGGCGGCACGGCGGGCATCAGAAACCACGACGCCCGAGGCGCCCGCTGCCACGGCGTCGCGCAGGAAGTCGTGCGCATCGAAGCGCTCGCCGACGAGCGCGACGAACAGGTCGCCCTGCTGCAGCGTGCGCGTGTCCGTCCACACGCGGCCGAACCAGTCGCTGCCGCGCGGGCCGCCGCCGAGCGCGTCGGCCACGCGGTCGCGTGTCCAGAAGTCCGGGGCGCCCGGCGGCGCCGGGCGGCGTGCAGGGGCCGGGACCTCGATGCTCATGCGCGGACTCCGAGCAGCTCGTTCACGATCATCTTCTCGTCAAAGGGAACCTTCTCCGTCCCGATCACCTGGTACGTCTCGTGGCCCTTTCCGGCCAGGAGCACGAGGTCACCGGCCGTCGCAACCGCGAGTGCGTGCGCGATGGCGGCGCGGCGATCGGCAAGCCGCTCGTACGCGACGCCGGGCATCCCGGCCACGATGTCATCGATGATGCGCTCGGGATCCTCGGTGCGCGGGTTGTCGCTGGTCACGATCGCGATGTCCGCGCGCGCCGCGACGGCAGCGCCCATCAGCGGGCGCTTGCCACGGTCACGATCCCCACCGGCACCAAACACGCAGATGAGGCGGCCGCGCGCGAACGGCCGCACCGCGTCCAGCGCGCGCTCCAGCGCGTCGGGCGTGTGCGCGTAGTCGCGAAGCACAAGCGGCTGCTGGCTGATGACCTCGAGGCGCCCCGGCACCTGTGGAACGGTGCACAGCCGCTCGGCGATCGTGCGCGGCGCGTGACCGAGTGCCCAGGCGGCGGCCGCGGCCCCGAGCGCATTGGCGACGTTGAAGTCGCCCATGAGTGGCAGGCGCACGGCGTGGCGCTCGCCACCCAGCTCCAGGCTCCACTCGCTGCCGCGCGCGCCGAGCACGACGTCCAGCGCGCGCGCGTCGGCTGGCGCGCCGGTCGCGCTGAATTGCACGCGGCGCCCGACCATCGGGAGCGCGTCCCATGCGCGATCGTCGGCGTTGGAGACCACGGCGCCCCCGGGCGTCACCTGCCGGATGAGGAGCGCCTTGGCCTGGAAGTACGCCTCCATCGTCTTATGGTAGTCCAGGTGGTCCTGCGTGAGGTTGGTGAACACCGCGCTGTCAAAGGCCACGCCTTCCACGCGGTGCTGGTGCAGCGCGTGCGACGACGTCTCCATGGCCACGCAGCGCACCCCGGCGTCAACGAGCACGCGGAACAGGTGCTGCAGCTCCACGGGGCCGGGCGTCGTGAGTCCCGACCCGCCCGGGAGCTCCTGCCCCGCGCTGCCGACCAGCACGCCGAGCGTGCCGATGGACGCGCTGCGCGCGTCGGGCGCGTCGAGCAGGTGGCGCAGGATGTGCACGGTGGTCGTCTTGCCGTTCGTGCCCGTGACGCCGAC
>DASZRI010000299.1:0-15126 GCA_035549215.1 Gemmatimonadaceae bacterium
TCAGCACCTCGATGCTCTCGATGTCGTCCGGGTTGAGGTCGTCGAACCGGCTCGTCGTCGCGCCGCCAACGCCCAGCGACGAGGCGTTCGTGCTGTTCTCCGCACGCACGCCGTCGATGATCAGCAGCGGCTCGTTGCCCAGCGACACCGAGTTCGCGCCGCGGATGCGGATGCGCGAGCTCGTGCCCGCCGTGCCCATGCTCTGCGTGATCGTCAGGCCGGCCGTGCGGGCCGCCAGCACCGACGTCAGGTCGGGCGTGGCCGCCAGGTTCACGTCCTTGCCCGGGGAGATCAGGCCGACGTCGTTGCCGTTCTCACGCTTGCGCTCCGTGGCGCCGGTCGCCGTCACCATCACCTCTTCCAGGCGCGTCGTCGCCGCCACGAGCTGGAAATCCGCGGTCACCTCGCCACCCGCCGGCACCGTCACCTGCTGGCTCACCGCCCCGTACCCCAGGCGATTCACGCGCACGGTGTACGTGCCCGGCGTGACGTTCGGAATGCGATACGCTCCGTTCTCACCCGTGCGCGCGCCACGCGGGGTGCCGACGATCGTCACGTTCGCGTCGGACACAGGCTGATTGCTCGCCTTGTCCGTCACGTGCCCGACGATCGCCGAGGGCTGTTGGGCGCTGGCCGCCACGGCGAACAGCGCCGAGCACAGCAGCGACGTGAGCATGCGCGTCCTCAAACCTCTCATGGACTTGCTCCTCTGCGGGGGGGACATGCCTCGCACCCTGGTGCGAGAAACGAGGGTCGTGAAGGAACTGCTGGACCACTACAAATGGTTCCGCGCCGGGTGGGTGCGCGGATAATGTCACGACTACATAACTCGCGGCCGCGAGGTTGCGTCACATGGCGATCATGTCCCTAACCCATTGGGATGTAAGGGATTTGTGCTCGGGGTCGGGCACGCCGGAAGCAAGAACCACCCGCAGGAAAGACGAGGGGGCGCCTCTCGGCGCCCCCTGACTTCAGCTAAGTGCTTGACTGATAAACTATTGCGGAGGAACCTTGGGAATCTTGGGATTCCCGGCCCCCGCGGCCGGCGCCGGACCGGGCGTCGAGAAGTCTACCTTCGGCGCTTCCCGCGCCCCGGAACTTGTCACCTCAAAGTACTTCCGCTCCTTGGCCCCGGTCACCTTGGCCGTCAGCACCTGCGGGAACTGCCGGATGTAGGCGTTGTACGCCTTCACCGCGTCGTTGTAGTCGCTGCGCGCCACCGCGATGCGGTTCTCGGTGCCCGTGAGGTTGTCCTGCAGGCTCAGGAAGCTCTGGTCGGCCTTCAGGTTCGGGTAATTCTCCGAGATCGCCAGCAGCCGGCCGAGCGCGCTCGTCATCTGCTGGTTGGCGTTGGCCATCTGCTCGGGATCGTGGCTGTTGACGGCGCCCAGCAGCCCGGCGCGCGCCTGCGCAACGGTATTGAACACTTCCTCCTCGTGCTGCGCGTATCCCTTCACCGTGCTCACCAGGTTCGGGATCAGGTCGGCGCGCCGCTGCAACTGCACCTCGATCTGGCCCTGGGCCGCCGATGCGGTCTCGTCCAGGGCCTGGATGCGGTTGTAGCCGCATCCCGCAGTGAGGGCGGCAAGCGCGACGGCAAGCCAGCGACGGTTCATGGAAATCCTCGATGCAAGTGGTGATTCGTTCGGGGCGCGCCACAGCCGCGATCGGCGGCGGTCCACCCCACCCTTCCCTACGTACTCTGGCCTGCCCCGGTTCCGGGCGCTACCCGTGCGCGTCCAGCCCGTCCACGTACTGGACCAGCCGCTCCAGGCCGCCCAGGTAGCCCGCCACCAGCGGACCGGCCCGGCCAGGCGCGAGCCGGTCCTCACCGCGCAGGTGTCGCACGACGGTCAGGAACGGCTCCGCGTCGAATCCGGCCGCGGACGCCACGGACCTGCAGAGCGACGCACTGTCCGCTGATGGCGCACGCCCCTGCAGCCGCTCCACCGCGCGGAAGAGCACCATCACGGTGCTGAACCCACGCGCCACCAGCTCAACCTGGCGCGCGGCGTCGTCGCCCGTGGCGAGCACCGCCTGGCGCAGGGCCAGCAGCTTGCCCATCGCCTCGTGCTCGAGCTGGAGCCGCAGGTCGGCGCGCGCCACGGCGATGCCGTCGAACGGCGACGCGCCGTGCAGCAGGCGATGCCGGTCGAGGATGTCGGCGTACTCCATCGGGAAGATGTCCGCCGACTCTCGCCACTCCTGCACCGTGAACGTGAGCGGTGGAGGATTGCCCGCGTCCGCCCATGCGCGCGCGGCAGGCGACAGCCGGCGCAGGTGGTCGAGGTCGAGCGCGTCCACGATCACCAGCACGTTGTAATCCGAGCGGTCGGCGACGTGCTCGCCCGCTGCGGCGGATCCGTAGAGCACGACGGACCGCAGCCCGTCGCCGAACACGCCGCGCAACTGCGCCACCAGGTCGTCGAGTGTCATCTTGGCCATGGTTGCCTCACCAGCTGGAGCCGCCGCCGCCACCACTGAACCCACCGCCGCCACCGAACCCGCCGAATCCGCCACCACCGCCACCGCCAAAGCCCCCACCGCCAAATCCGCCGCCACCCCAGCCGCCGCGGCCCCCGCCACCCCAGCCACCGCCCCAGAAGATGAGGGGCAGGCACCCGCGTCGCCGGCCCCCGCCGAGCAGCGAGAGCAGCACGAACAGCAGGATGAGCCACACAACCGGCGGGATCCCGCCGCCGCCCGACGGCTGTTCCGCGGGCATCGTGGGCGCGACGAACGACGTGTCGAGCGTGAAGTGGAATTCGTTCGCGAACCGCTGCGCGACGAGCAGCGTCACGAGTTGCAGGCCGCTGGCGTAGTCGCGATTGCGGAAGAACGGCGTGGCCTCGCGGCAGATGCTCCCCGCATCCGCATCCGTGATGAAGCCTTCGCTTCCCCGCCCCACCTCGATGCGGCAGTAGCCGCGCCCGTCGGCGTTCGTCTCCTTGGGCACGAGCAGGATCACGACGCCGGCGTTGCGCGTCGGGTCGCCCGGGTCGCCGAGCTTGCCCACCTTCCACTGGCGACCGATCTGCAGCGCGATCTCGCTGGGGTCGCGGCCATGCAGGTCAGGAAGCGTGACGATGGCCATCTCGCCGCGCGACTTGGTGCGCACGTCCTGGGCCACGCGCGTCAGCAGGTCCGCCGTCTGGGCGGGCAGCACGTGCGCGAAGTCGTTCACGAGGCCAACGGGGGCGGGGACCTGCAATCCGCCCGCCTGCAGCAGCGCGAGCGCCCCGATCAGCAGCGAATGCAAGAACACGTGCCAGGGGATGCGGGTAAGAGCTGGGGCATGGCCTGTCACGAGTCTAGCTGCCGGGCCACGCGCGGACCAGCCTCGCGGGGATCCTCCCCCGCATGGGCCGGCTCGCTATCTTGGAAGTCCGTACGGATTCCGCACGTTGCGCGTTTCTCGCGCGCGGCGATCCAGCAGATCCACCCCTGCGCCGCCCACCCCACACTTCAGGTGCCCGCGCCCATGCCCCGCCTCTCCGCCATGCTGGCAACCGCCGGCCTCGTCGCCGCCGCGGCCGTGTCGATCGCCGCCGCACGCCCTGTCCGGGATGTCGTGCCGGGGCCAGGCACGCGCGCTGACTCCACGCTGGAGCACGCCGACGCGGGCCGGATTCGGGGCGCCGCCAGTGCCACCGTCTGGCTGGTGGAGGCAAGCGACTTCCAGTGCCCCTACTGCAAGCAGTGGCACGACGAGACGTATCCGCTGATCCTCAAGGAGTACGTCAACACGGGCAAGGTGCGGCTCGCCTACCTGAACTTCCCGCTCGAGATGCATCAGCACGCGCAGGTGGCGGCCGAAGCGGCGATGTGCGCGTCGGCCCAGGGCAAGTTCTGGGAGATGCACGACGCCCTCTTCAGCTCGCAGGCGCAGTGGGAGAACCTGCCGAACCCGATGTCGGTGTTCGAGGGCCTGGCGACCAAGGCCGGCGTGAACGTCGCCGCGTGGCGCACCTGCGTGACCTCCCATGCCACGCTGCCGCTCATCGCGGCCGACAAGGACCGCCTGAACCGGAGCGGCGTGGGCTCCACGCCCACGTTCTTCATCGGCAGCCAGAAGATCGAGGGCGCGTACCCGATCGCGGTGTTCCGCGACGCGCTCGACAAGGCGCTGGCGGCGGCCGCGAAGCGCTGACCGGTGCACGCCGCGCTCAGGCCGCTCTACGCTGCCGCAGCGCAGCTCGCCCGGCTGGGCGCGGCGCTCGCCCCGCAAGAGTCCACCGGCAAGCTGGCGCGGACACTCGCCGCGCGACGCGGCATCCGGCAGCGCTACATCCAATGGGGCGCACAGCACCGCGACCCGGCACGCGCGCTCCTGTGGATGCACGCGCCCTCCGTGGGCGAGGGACTGCAGGCGCGTCCCGTCCTGCAGCACCTGCGCGCCGCACACCCGGAGTGGCAGCTCGCGTACACGTTCTTTTCTCCCAGCGCCGAGGCGTTCGCGCGGTCGCTCGACGTGGACGGGCGCGACTACCTGCCATTCGATGACGCGAGGGATGCGGCCGTCGCGCTGGACGCGTGGCGCCCGAACGCGCTCGTGTTCAGCAAGCTGGATGTCTGGCCCGTGCTCGTGCGGGAGGCCGCGCGGCGGCGCATCCCGCTTGGGATGATCAGCGCGACGCTTGCGCCCGATTCCACGCGTCGCGGTGCGGGGAGCCGCGCACTGCTCGGCGACGCGTATGCGGCGCTGGACCTGGTCGGCGCCATCGACGCCGAGGACGCGGAGCGGCTGGTGTCCATCGGCGTGCGCGCGGACCGCATCCGCGTCACGGGCGACACGCGCTACGACCAGGTCTGGGAACGGGCGCAGCGCGCCGATCGTGCAAGCGCCCTGCTGGCGCCGCTCGCCAGCGAACGCCCGACGCTCGTCGCCGGTTCCACGTGGCCCGCGGATGAAGAGCAGCTCCTGCCCGCATTCATGGCGCTGCGGCGCGCCGTCCCGGAAGCCCGCATGATCATCGCGCCGCACGAGCCGACGGCCGCGCACCTGGATCCGATCGAGCGGTGGGCGCGCGATGGGCAGGTCCCCCTCGCGCGACTGGGGACGCCGCAGGCATCGTCAGCGGATGTCGTGCTGGTGGACCGCGTGGGCGTACTGGGCGACCTGTACGCACTGGCGGATGCCGCATTCGTCGGCGGCGGATTCCACGCCGCGGGGTTGCACTCGGTGCTCGAGCCCGCGGCGTTCGGGGCGCCGGTGGTGTTCGGCCCGCGGTTCACGGGCAGCCGCGATGCCCGGCTGCTGGTTTCACGCGGCGGCAGCGTGTCGGCACCGGACGCCGCCGCCATCGAGGCTACGCTCGTCGCCTGGCTCGCCCATCACGATCAGGGGCGTGCGGCCGGCTCGGCCGCGCGCGCCCTCGTGACCGAGGGGTTGGGAGCCGCCGCGCGATCGGCACGGCTCGTGGAAGACCTGATGGCACGCCGCGTAACCTCTGTCGCGAACGCGGGCTTTGCGGCATCTTAGCCGTCCAACCCTCAGAGGCAAGAACAGATGAAGATCCTGCAGTGGGCGGCGCTGGCCACCACGGCCTCGCTCGCCGCCTGTGCGTCGGCTGGCCCCAAGCCAGAGACGCCCGTCGGCGCCGGATTCGGTGCCAAGCCTGGCGCCGTGATGTGGAGTGCGTCGTTCCAGAGCACGATGCTGCGCAGCAGCGCCACACTCGGCTCGGGCCAGGAGCGCATGGACGGCACGGTGGAGGTAGCTGCCACCGACCGCCCCGACGTGTTCAAGGTCCACATCGTCCTGAACACGCTCCGCAATGGCGACACCATGGGGTGGAGCCTGCTCACGGGGCGCTGCGGCAATGACGCGCCACCGCTGGTACAACCGCGGCAACTGCAGCAGCTCGACATCCAGGACACGGGACGCGGCGAGCTGTCCGCGGAATTCCCGGCGGCCCTGCACGCCGGCGCCGAGTATCACCTGAACATTTATGAGAACGGCGGCAACCAGCTCTCGGACGTTGTGACCTGCGCGAACCTGAAGTCCGTGGCGCACTGACGCGATCGCGGGAAGACGGACCCGGAAACAGGACGGCCCCGGGCGATTGCCCGGGGCCGTCTTGTCATGCGATGTCCAGTGACGATCAGTTCCCGCCGTCCGGGTTGCCGGGACCGCCGAACGTGTAGACCGGCATGCTCAGCGTCTGCAGTTCGGACGCCGGCACCGGGAGGATGCGGAACGTCAGGGGCTGCAGGTCGTCCGTGCGGCGACGGTCACCCCAGGCGTTGAAGGGGCCCGTGCCGTACAGGTCGATACGGCGCTCGTACATGATGGCGTCGAGCAGCGTGCCGCACGTGCCATCGCTGTGGCGCGGCAGGCAGTCCGCCGACTGCGGCACGCCCGCCGCCGTGACGGCCGGGAGCTTGCCACGACCCACGCGGGTCTTGTTCACCAGCGACGCCGCGAGGTTCAGGTCGCCATTCGTGTGCACCAGGGCCTCGGCGATCATGAGATCGTTCTCGGCGCGGAGCATGTCCGGGATGGGACCGGTGCCGTTCGGATCGCTGGCGGCCAGGTACACCCACCGCTTGTGCGCGTAGTTGCTGAAGAAGAAGTAGCCACGCGACGGGTCGAACGGGATGTTCTTGATGAACACGTAGTCCGTGCCGAAGCGCGCGTCAGGCGACGACGCCGTCGGCGGCACCGGGGGCGCCGTCGGATAGTGCTCGGGGTACGTCGGGTCCATCAGGTGCACGATGCGGGTATCCACGCGGGTCCACGTGTCTTCCTCGACGTACGCCTTGAACGCGCTGCCGAAGGCGTTGGTCAGCGTGCCCGACGGGTTGAAGTCGAACGGATCCGAGCCCGTGCTGATGCCCTTCTGGGCGTACGAGAGGATCTTCGCCCAGTCGTTCGCGCTGTTCTGTGCGGCCGTGCGCGACGAGAGCAGCAGGGTGCGGGCGGCCAGGGACGCGGCGAGGCGCGCCACGCGGTCCGGGTTGAGGTTCAGGTCCTCGTCGTAGGTCTGCGGCACCGACCACGACTTGCCCTGCGTAGAGGCGATGGCCTTGTCGAACTTGGCCAGCGCGGCGGCGATCACGTCCTTCTGCGGCGAGAACTTCGTCTTGGTGGGATCGGAGGTCTCGTCCACGATCGCGGCCTGGTCGAACGTGAGGCCGAGGTCGCTGAGGACGCCGCCCTGGATGAGGTAGGCCAGGGACGTCATCATGTCCGTCTGGTCCTGCCCGCCCACGACGAGCTTGCCACCGTTGTTCTTGATGGCGTTGAGGCCGTCGTTCACGCTGCCAAGCGTCGCGTACCAATTGCTCCACGCGGTCTTGGTCATCTTCGAGTCGTCGCTGCCGTTGTCAATGTTCAGGTATGGGCCGCGGGGCTCGAGGGCCTCGAAGCGCATGCCGAAATTGCCGTAGGCGGACGTCAGCTCGTCAGCGGCGGATGAAACGCCGATGGCGGGGTAGTAGCCCTCGGTCTGGTTGAACCAGGACGCGAAGGAGTTGCCGATGAGGTTGGCGATGCTCGCGCCGTCCGAAAGCGCCTTGGACTGGTCAGGCGAGTTCAGGTTGGGCACCGAGAGATCGCCGCACCCGGCGACCGCCGTGAGCGCCGTAAAGGCGCCGGCGATCGCCATCGCGCGAAGGGGTCTCTGCATGTATGGAATCCTCATTGGTCAGTACCCGATCGAGACCTGGCCCGTCCACGTGCGAAGCGTGGGGTACCGGAAGCCGTCGATGCGGAAGTTGAAGTCGTTGCTGCCGAGGGTTTCCGGATCGGCGCCGCCGTACCTCGTCCAGGTGTGCAGGTTGCGGCCGATGACGGCCAGCTTGATGGAGTTCGTGAAGCCGTTCAGGTGCAGCATGCGGCGGGTGCGATCGCTCAGCGTGTAGTTGAGCGACAGCTCGCGCAGCTTGGCGTACGAGCCCGACTCGACGAAGTAGTCCACCGGGTTGAGGCCGTTGTACAGCGTGGCGCTGAAGTACTCGATCGGCTTGCGGGCCGCGGCGGGCAGGCGGGTCTGGTCCTCATCCCACGAGCGGCCGTCCTGGAACATCCACTGCTTCGTGAAGTTGTAGATCTGGCCGCCCTTCACGCCGTCCACCAGCACGTGCAGGCCCCAGTTCTTGAACCGGAAGTCGTGGATCATGCTCCAGTTGAAGTCCGGGTTCACGTTGCCGATGAGCAGCGACGTGGAGTTGCCCTTCGGATCCACGTACAGGATCGGGCGCTCAGCCGGCGTGTGGTAGGCCGACTTGAGGACCACGTGCCCGAACTCGTTCACCGTGTAGTTGTCGAGCGAGAAGTTCGGGTTGTTCTTGTTGGCCGGGTTGTCCAGCAGCTGCTTCGGATCCGTGACGATCTTGGAGCCGTACATCAGGCCGAGCACCTGGCCCGGGAAGTACCAGAACTGCTGGCCCTGGCCCTGGCCGAACGCGTCCGCGCGGTTGAACGGCGGGCGGTTCAGGCGATCGAGGTACTGGCGCGTGCGATCGCCGGTGATCGTCAGGTTGTAGCCGAAGTTCGTGCGATCGACGACGCGGGTGTTGAGCGTGAGTTCCAGCGTGTGGCCGGAGACGTCCGCCGCGTTCTGCACCTGGTTCAGGTAGCCACCCGAGAGCGAGATCGCGAGCGGGATGGACAGGAACGCGCCGTTCGTGACGCGGTTGGCCCGGGTGAGCTCGAGGTCGAACCGGTCGAGGAACGTGGCGTTGATGCCGTACTCGAGCTCCGTCTGGACGGCCGGGACCAGGTTCGGGTTGCCGAGCTGGCTCTTGCTCAGGCGGCCGCTGGACAGCGAGTACGTCTGGTAGATGTCGCCGAAGTTGGGACGCAGGCCGGCGGTGCCCTTGGCGACGTGCAGCTTCAGTTCCTGCACACCGGGCACGTGCCAGTCCTCGGTCACGCGATAGGCCAGCGACCAGCCGTAGAAGTTGGCATACCGGTTGTTCGAGCCGAACAGCGACGAGCCGTCACGGCGCGTCATCAGCATGCCCATCCACTTGTCCTTCCAGCTGAACTGCTCCGTGCCGTACACGTCGCGCGAGCGCACCGTGGACTGCGAGGAGGAACCGAACACCGACGACGGGTCGGCGGCGTTTTCCGTCGGCAGGTCCACCACCAGCTTGCTGGTGTTGGTCTGCAGCGAGAGCACGCCCTCGTCCTCGTACAGGTAGGTGAAGCGCGTCGTGGAACGGAAGGTGCTCCAGAACGTGTGCGTGAGCGTCGCGTTGGCCGACGCGTTCTGCGCGTTGTCCGTGAGGCCGCTCACGAGGTACGAGCCGTTGCCCGGCGTGCCGTTGGACGTGAGGTAGCCCTTGAACTGGTACTGCGTGATGTTGCGGTTCGTGCGGTCCGTGCCGTAGTTCGCGTCGAGCGTGAGCCACGACGTCGGACGGTAGCGAGTGGAGAACGAGCCGAACACGCGCTGGCGGACGTTCGCGTAGTTCGTGTTCGCCAGGGCGTACAGCGGGTTGCCGCGGCTGTTCGGCGCCTGGGCCGGCGGCAGGTACGGGTTGAAGCGCAGGTCGTTCGGGCCGTTCGGGTACTCGAGGTTCACGTCGGGCGGCGCCTGCAGCAGGGCGAAGAACGGGTTCGAGTTGCTGGCGTCGTTCCAGTTGTACACGTACGTGATGCCAGCCGACATGTCGAGCTTGTCGCTGATGCCCTGGTCCACGTTCATGCGGAGGTTGTGCACCCGGTCACCGGTCAGGAACGGCAGGATGCCGCTGTTCCCCTGGTAGGTGTACGACGAGCTGAAGTTCGTCTGGCCGCGGCGGACGCCGAGGTTCACGTAGCCCGTCTGGAAGTCGGAGTTGCGCAGCCACACCTTCTGCTGGTTGCGCCACGTTCCGGCGGGATACGCGTTCTGCATGATGTGATCGGCCGCCAGGATGCGGTTGCCGTTCTTGTCGAGGGCGAACGAGCCATCCGGGTTCAGCTGGTACTGGTGGTGCTGGCTGAGCGGCGTGTAGCGCTCCAGGTCGCCGCTGCCAACCTCGGAACGGGCCGTGATCGCCACGCGGCCATCGGGCACCGACTTGCCGCGCTTGGTCGTGATCGAAATCACGCCGTTGGCCGCCTCGGAGCCGTAGGAGTTGGCGGACGCGGCGCCCTTCAGCACCTCGATGGACTCGATGTCGTTGCCATCGATGTCCGCCAGCGAGCCGGTGGTGATGACGCCGTCCACGACGAGCAGCGGGGCGCTGCCGCCGACGCTCAGGTTCGTGGAACCGCGCAGGCGGATGATCGGCTGCGAGCCCGGCGTGCCGTTCGAGACGGAGATGCGCGCACCGGACACCTTGCCCTCGAGCGCCGACACCGCGTTGGTGGCGGGCACCTCGCTGATCTGGTCCTCGCTGACGTGCGCGACGTTGATGGAGAGGTTCTTGGCCGACGTTGCCTCGGCAACGCCCGTCACGATGATCTGGTCAAGCCGGAACGGGTCCGCCTTGAGCGTGAAGTCCACCGTGTGCGTGCCGCCCGTGAGCGCCACCTGCTTGGTGAGCGGCTGGTTGCCCAGCTTGCGGGCGGAGATCGCGATCATGCGCCCGTCCACGGCGGCGCCGGTGATCGTGATCGAGTACTGGCCATTGGCATTCGTCGGCGCCGTGCGGTTCAGGGACGCGATGGAGACCACCGCTCCCTGCACCGGCGCGCCCTGCTCATTCGTGACCTTGCCGCTGATCGTCGCTTCCTGCGCCTGCGCGGTCGCCGCGCCAGCGAGGAAGGCCAACGCCAACGTGCCCAGGCCGAGCAGTCGCGTGAATCTACCCTTCCTACTCATCTCCACCTCTCCGATTGGACGTGGGGGTTAAGGCCCCGCTCGGATAGGCGGGGCTCCTTGCACCGGCCCAGGGTGTGGCCGGCCAAACACCTGCACCTGCACGCCGGGAGATCCCCGGAATCGCGCAGGATTCGTGACACGACGGCAACGATTTTGTGCTGCGGGTGGTCCAACGTCCGGTCAGGTGTGCGAGACCGGGCTGCACTTCGGGGGGCGCGCTGGCCATCCGGGCCTAACAATCAGTGCCCTCGCGCCGTCGAACGCACATCGAGTGAGAAGCGGTGGGACCGACTGTCGTCGCAATGCGCGATCGATCGTCGGGACTTCGGTGCTGCCCCTACACCTGCAAAACTTTGAGTGCAGGCGTTCAGGTCACATCAGGGTAAAGCTTGGATTCCGCGGATTGGATCGTCCATCACGGATCCGTACCAGTGGTGCGTAAAGACGCCATAAAGTATGGCGCCGGTGGGACGGGCGCAACACTGGATCAACGCGGGATTCTGCCCGCCGGGCAATCCCTGATAGCCCCACGCAAACGGAAAGCGGGCCTGATCTCCCGGAGATCCGGCCCGCTCGTCACTTCTTCTGGCCAACAGGGCCCATTGCCGGCCCTGTGGCACGCGGCCACGGTCAGGTGGCGATCGCCTGCTCCGTCACGACGCGGACGTTGTTGTCCACGACCTGGAGGAACCCACCCTCGACACTGAAGGTCCTGGCGTCCGCCCCCTCGCCGACGCGCAGCTGGCCCTTGCCGAGCAGCGTCATCATCGGCGCGTGGCCCGTCAGGATGCCGACCTGGCCGTCGAATGCCGGCGCCACCACGCTCGACGCCGAACCCTCGAACAGCACCTTCTCCGGGGAGATCACCGAAACCGTCAGCACGTACCGGCCCTCAGCCCTGCGCCAGCTTCTTGGCGTTGGCGATCACGTCGTCCGCGCCGCCCGCCATGAAGAACGCCTGCTCCGGATACTGGTCGAACTCGCCCGCGACGAGGCGCTCGAACGACGCGATCGTCTCCTCGAGCTTCACGTACTTGCCGGGGATGCCGGTGAACTGCTCGGCCACCGAGAACGGCTGCGACATGAACCGCTGGATGCGGCGCGCGCGTCCCACGACCTTCTTGTCCTCTTCCGAGAGCTCGTCCATGCCCAGGATGGCGATGATGTCCTGGAGCTCCTTGTAGCGCTGCAGGATCTTCTGCACGTCGGTGGCCACCTTGTAGTGGCGCTCGCCGATGTACTGCGCATCGAGGATGCGCGAGCCCGACGCGAGCGGGTCCACGGCGGGGTAGATGCCGAGCTCGGTGATCGCGCGCGAGAGCACGACCGTGGCGTCCAGGTGCGCGAACGCGGTGGCCGGCGCCGGGTCGGTGATGTCGTCGGCCGGCACGTAGATGGCCTGCACCGACGTGATCGAGCCGTTGCGCGTGGAGGTGATGCGCTCCTGCAGGTCGCCCATCTCCGTGGCCAGCGTCGGCTGGTAGCCCACGGCGCTCGGCATGCGGCCGAGGAGCGCCGACACCTCGGAGCCCGCCTGCGTGAAGCGGAAGATGTTGTCGATGAACACGAGCACGTCGGCGTTCTCGCGGTCACGGAAGTACTCGGCCACCGTGAGGCCGGTGAGGCCGACGCGCAGGCGCGCGCCCGGCGGCTCGTTCATCTGGCCGTAGATCAGCGCGACCTTGTCCAGGATGCCCGCTTCCTTGAACTCGAGGTACAGGTCGTTGCCCTCGCGCGTACGCTCACCCACGCCGCAGAAGACCGACTTGCCGCCGTGACCCTTGGCCACGTTGTTGATCAGCTCCTGGATGACGACGGTCTTGCCCACGCCGGCGCCGCCGAAGAGGCCGATCTTGCCGCCCTTCACGAACGGGGCGATGAGGTCGATGACCTTGATGCCCGTCTCGAAGACCTCGGTCTTGGGCTCGAGGTCCACGAAGTCCGGGCGCTTGCGGTGGATGGGCCACCGCTCGACGTCGGCGCCGATGGTCGCGCCGTTGTCCACCGGCTCGCCGAGGACGTTGAGGATGCGGCCGAGCGCTGCCTGGCCGACCGGGACGGAGATGGAGGCGCCCGTGTCCACCGCGTCCATGCCGCGCACGAGGGCGTCGGTGGACGACATGGCGACGGCGCGCACCTGGTTGCGGCCGATGTGCTGCTGCACCTCGGCCACGACGCGCACGGGCGTGCCGTCCACGTCGCCCTTGACCTCGAGCGCGTTGTAGAGCTCGGGGAGCTTGTCGGCCTCGAACTCGACGTCGATGACGGGCCCGATGACCTGGACGATCTTACCGATGTTGGCGGGAGCGATAGTGGCAGACATGGCTAACCCTGGAGTGCCGCAGCGCCGCCGACGATCTCGGCGATCTCCTGCGTGATCTGCGCCTGGCGGGCGCGGTTGTACGTACGGCGGAGGATGTTCAGCATCTCGCTGGCATTGTCGGTCGCGTTCTTCATCGCGTTGCGCTGCGCGCTCTGGAAGGCCGCCTCATTCTCGACGAGCGCGCGGTACACCGCATTGCGCACGTACGCCGGGAGGAGCTCGCCCAGGATCTCGTCGGCCGACGGGAACAGCAGGTAGTCCTTCTGCACGCCGGAGGCCGCCGGCGGCGCCACCGGGAGCACGCGGTCGCTGGTGGGCGGCGTGGACAGCACCGACTTGAACTTCGAGTACACGACGTACACCGCGTCGAGGCGGCCGCCGGCGAAGTCGGCACGCAGGCCATCCACGAGCGCGGCCGCGTCGTGCGCGGTCGGCTTGTCGCCGATGGACGTCGTGCTTGACGCGATCGCGCGGCCGACGAAGCGGAAGTAGCCGAGGCCCTTGCGGCCGACGATGTGCAGCTCGATCTCCGTGCCCTCGCCCTCGAGCCGCGCGATGAGGGCGCGCGCCTCGCGGATGAGGTTCGCGTTGAACGCGCCGGCGAGGCCGCGGTTCGACGTGAGGAGCAGGACGGCGGCCCGCTTCACCTTCGCCGGCTGGCGGAGGAGCGGGAAGCGCTCGGCCAGTTCGGGCGAGTACAGGCTCGAGATCACGTCACCCAGCGCGTTGGCGTAGGGACGCGCGGCGTACACGCGATCCTGCGCGCGCTTCATCTTGGACGTGGCGACCATCTCCAGCGTCCGCGTGATCTTGCGCGTGTTCTCGACCGACTTGATGCGGCCCTTGAGTTCGCGGCCCTTGGCCATGGATCAGCTCAGCGGCTGCCGGCGGTGGATGCGGCGCCCCTGGACGCCGTCTGCTTGTAGTCCTCGACGGCCTTCTTCAGCTCGGCCTCGAGTTCCTTCGACAGCGCCTTCTCGGAGCGGATGCGCTCGCCGATCTTCGGGTAGCGCGCCGCCATGAACTCGTGGAAGCCGCGCTCCCACTCACGCACGAAGCCGACGTCCACGTCATCCAGGTAGCCGTTCGTCACGGCGTAGATGATCATGACCTGCTGCTCGACCGGCATCGGCTGGTACTGGCCCTGCTTGAGGATCTCCACCGTGCGCGCGCCGCGGTCGAGCTGGCGCTTGGTGGCGGCATCGAGGTCCGACGCAAACGACGCGAAGGCCTCGAGCTCGCGGTACTGCGCGAGGTCCAGGCGCAGGCGGCCGGCCACCGACTTCATGGCCTTGATCTGCGCCGAGCCGCCGACGCGCGACACCGAGATGCCGACGTTGATGGCGGGGCGCACGCCCGCGAAGAACAGGTCGGCCTCGAGGAAGATCTGGCCGTCGGTGATCGAGATGACGTTCGTCGGGATGTAGGCCGACACGTCACCGGCCTGCGTCTCGATGATCGGGAGCGCGGTGAGCGAGCCGCCCGGCTTGAGGATGGTCTTGCCGTCCACGACGCCCTCGTCCTCGCGCAGCTTGGCCGCGCGCTCGAGCAGGCGGGAGTGGAGGTAGAACACGTCGCCCGGGTACGCCTCGCGGCCCGGCGGGCGACGGAGCACCAGCGAGAGCTGGCGGTACGCGGCGGCCTGCTTGGACAGGTCGTCGTACACGCAGAGCGTCGGCTTGCCCTCGTTGTACATGAAGTACTCGGCCATCGCGCAGCCCGAGTAGGGCGCGATGTACTGCATCGGCGCCGGGTCGGAGGCCGACGCGACGACGATGATGGTGTACTCCATGGCGCCGGCGGCCTTGAGGCGCTCGACCACGGACGCGACCGTGGACGCCTTCTGGCCGATGGCGACGTACACGCAGATGACGCCGTTGCCCTTCTGGTTGATGATCGTGTCCACCGCGATGGCCGTCTTGCCCGTGCCGCGATCGCCGATGATGAGCTCGCGCTGGCCGCGGCCGATCGGGGTGATCGCGTCGATCACCTTGATGCCGGTCTGCAGCG
Source organism: Gemmatimonadaceae bacterium (assembly GCA_035549215.1). Taxonomy (GTDB): domain Bacteria; phylum Gemmatimonadota; class Gemmatimonadetes; order Gemmatimonadales; family Gemmatimonadaceae; genus JAGWRI01. The sequence continues at coordinate 15,094 of DASZRI010000299.1, forward strand.
GCTCGGAGACCGGCTGGCGGTTGACGATGCCGG
>DASZRI010000300.1:0-8134 GCA_035549215.1 Gemmatimonadaceae bacterium
CAACGGGTACGCGACGCCGTTCCCCACGAACCGCATCGTCGTGTACGCCAACCCGCCGGTGAACGAGACCGCGCTCCGCTACACCGACGACCCCGACGTGCTCGTCATTACGCACGAGCTCACGCACGTCTTCCACCTGGACCGCAGCCGCGGCGTCTGGAACCTGGCGCAGCACGTGTTCGGCCGCGCGCCGTTCCTGTTCCCCAACGAGTACGTGCCGGCGTGGATCACCGAGGGGCTGGCCGTCTATTACGAGACGCGGCTCACCGGCACCGGGCGCGTCACCGGCTCCGACCACCGCATGATCGCGCGCGCCCTCGCCTTCGAGCGGCGGCTGCCCGGGCCCGACGCGGTGAGCATCGCCGACGCGCAGTTCCCGTACGGGCTCACGCCGTACGTCATGGGCTCGCTGTTCATGGACTACCTGGCGCGCACCCGCGGCGCCGCGCACATGCGCGACTACGTCGAGCTCTCCGCCAACCAGCTCATCCCGCTCTGGCTCAACCGGCCGGCGCGCGAGGCGTTCGGCATCAGCCTCTCGCAGGCGTGGAAGCAGTGGACGGACTCGATCACGAAGTCCGTCGGCGACCCGACGCTCCCGGTGTCCGGCTGGCGCTTCCTCACGGCGGACGGCGGGGTGGCCAGCTTCCCGCGCTGGCTCGGCGACACCGCGCTCTCGTTCACCGGCAGCTCCGGCCGCGAGAGCTACGGCGCCTTCCGCGTGACGACCAACGGCGACCTGACCGGCATCAGCCGCCGCAACAGCGCGTCACCCACGATCATGCTCGCGCCGGGCGACCAGCTCTTCGCCCAGCTCGAGTACGTGGACGCGTATCACATTCGCTCGGACCTGTTCGTGAAGCGCGGGTGGACCACGCGCCGCCTCACCACCGGCGAGCGGCTCAGCGCGCCCGACGCGCGCAGTGACGGCCGCATCGTCGCCGTGCAGACCGTGCCCGCGGGCACGCGCCTCGTCACGCTGTGGGCCGACGGCGGCGACGAGCGCCCGATCACGAGGGGCGGGCTGGACGAGCAGTGGGCAGAGCCGCGCTGGTCGCCCGACGGCCGGTTCATTGCCGCGGCGCACTGGCTTCGCGGCGGCACATCGGAGATCGTCGTCCTGGACACGCTGGGGGCCGTGCTGCAGCGCATCGCGCCGGCGCACGCCATCCAGTCCGCGCCCGCGTGGTCGCCCGACGGCACGCGCATCTACTTCACGTCGGACCGCACCGGCACCACGAACGTGTACGCCGCGACGTTCAGCCCCGGCGCCGGCGGCCGCGCCAACCTGCAGCAGCTCACCGACGTCGGCACGGGATTCTTCCAGCCCGCCGTTTCCCCCGACGGGCGCTGGATGGCCGGCGCGGTGGTGCTCGGCGACGGCTACCACATCGGCGTCGCGCCCTTCGATCGGCTCGCGCCGCACGCGCCCGACACGCTGAGCGACGCCGCCAAGCCGCGCTCCGCGCCGCCTGCCGATTCCGTGACGACGCCGGCCACGCGCTACTCGCCCTGGTCCACGCTCTGGCCGCGCTACTGGATGCCCGTGGCCGAGGGGTCCATTGCGGGCGGCGAGCGCATCGGCGCGTTCACCAGCGGCAGCGACGTAGTCGGGCGCCACGCCTACGACGCGCAGCTGTTCGTTCCCACCGACAATACCGGCCTCACCGGCACGCTCGACTACGCGTACGCCGGGCTCGGCATGCCCGTGCTCGTGGCGAGCGCGTCCCAGCTCTGGGAGAACACCGCCGGCGTGCTCAGCGACCAGCGCGTGCGCCTCGGCACGCTGCGCAAGCGCACGCGCGACGCCGCGATCGGCGCCGTGTTCGTGCGCCCGCGCTTCCGCACGTACTCGTCGCTCACGCTCTCGGCGGGCCTCGAGTCGCACGACTACGCCACCGACCCGGCGCCGCTCATCGCGCGCATCGACTCGTCGTTCCGGCGCACCTACTGGTATCCGCGCCTGCTCGCCAGCGCCGCGTGGAGCAACGCGCAGCGGCCCACGCTGGGCATCTCGCCCGAGGACGGCCTCTCGGTGGCGGCCACGGCGCGCGAGCGGTTCGCCAGCGGCGACGCGTCGCGCGAGACGTTCAGCGCCGTGGGCGTCACGTCGCTGTACAAGTCGCTCGACCTGCCCGGCTTCGGGCACCACGTGTTCGCGCTGCGCTTCGCGGCGGGCGCCAGCGACAGCAAGGCGACGGACTACCTGGAAGTCGGCGGCACCAGCGGCTCCGTACTCAGCATCATCCCTGGCGTCGTGCTCGGCGAGGGCCAGCGCACGTTCCCCGTGCGCGGGTTCCAGGGCGCGTCCCTGGTCGGGCTGCGCGCGTACACCGCGTCGGCGGAGTACCGCCTGCCGCTCTCGCTGCTGCAGGGCGGAGCCGGGCTGCTGCCGTTCTTCCTGGACCGCAGCTCTGTGTCCCTCTTCTATGATGAGGGCAGCGCGTGGTGCCCGGCCGTGCTGCCCAACGGCGCGATCTGCCGCGATCCCGCGCTCACGCCGCACTATCGCATCGCGTCGGCGGGCGCGGAGCTCAACGTCACCGCCGCCGTGCTGGACTGGGACACGCCCTATCGCTTCCGCGTGGGCGTGGCCCTGCCCACGCTGGGCAAGCAGCTCGTGGGCGCGCACGACGTGAGCACGTACTTCACCCTCGGCCTTTCCTTCTGATGAGCGACACGAGTCCTCGCGTGCATGAGCGCGCGTTCATCCATCCGCGCGCCTTCGTCGCCGGCGACGTGACCATCGGCGAGCGCGTGTCCATCTGGCCCTTCACGGCAATCCGCGGCGACACCGCGGCGATCGTGATCGGGGCCGAGAGCAACGTGCAGGACGGGAGCGTGGTGCACGTGGATCACGGCGTGCCATGCACCATCGGCCGGCGGGTGGGCGTGGGGCACCGCGCCATCGTCCACGGGGCCACGGTGGAGGACAACTGCCTGATCGGAATGGGCGCGATCCTGCTCAACAACGTGCACGTGGGCACGGGGTCCATTGTCGGGGCGGGGGCCGTGTGTCCCGAGGGGATGGTGATCCCGCCCAACTCGCTCGTGCTGGGCGTGCCGGGCCGAGTGGTACGGCAGACCACGGAGGCGGAGCGGGAGCGGATCCAGCGGACGGTGGAGAGCTACCTGAAGCTGCAGGACGAGCACCGTTCGGGGCGGTACCCGGAGCCCTGAGACACCAGCCAAGATGGCCAAAGTGTAAATAAATGATACACTGTACAGTTTCCCGTCGACGCCGGATATTTATCCATCAATCCTGAAGTTCCGGCTGCTGGATCCGCATTTCCTCGACGACGGGGACTGGGATGTCAATCACTTGGAAGGGAGCGGCGACGACGCTGCTCATGGCGGCACTTGTCGCGTGCCAGGCGTCCGACCGGACGCCCTCCGCGCTGACGCAGCCCGCGTCCGGCCCGGTGCGGCCCGCGCGCATCGGGGCGCAGAAGGCGCTCCCTCTTTCGCTGCACCTGCCCGGTCGTTCGCTGGCGCTCACCGCGCCGACAAGCGGCATCGCCGTGCAGGACATGAGCGACGGCGTGACTGCGCAGCAGCTCGCGCAGGCGCTCGTCGGCCCCGGCGTCACCATCTCGAACGTGACCTACACCGGCGCGCCCGGCGCGGCGGGATTCTTCGCGTCCGACAAGGCGACCCTCGGCATCACCAGCGGCATCATCCTGAGCACCGGCGCGGCCAAGGCCGTGATCGGGCCGAACCAGCTCAACAACACGACGACGGACTGGGGGTTGCCCGGCGACTCGCAGCTCTCGTCGCTGGTCGGCGGCACGGCCTCGTTCGACGCCTCGGTGCTGCAGTTCGACTTCGTCCCCGATTCGTCCACGATCTACGTCTCGGCCTACGTGTTCGCGTCCGAGGAGTACAACGAGTTCGTGAACAGCACGTGGAACGATGCGATGGCGTTCTTCGTGAACGGCACGAACTGCGCGCTCGTCGGCACGCAGCCGGTGTCCATCAACGCGATCAACAACGGGTGGCCGTACGGCACTTCGCCGAACAGCCATCCCGAGCTGTACCGCAACAACGCGCTGCCCGACGGCGGCGGCCAGATCAACACCGAGATGGACGGCCTGACGCGCGTGCTCACGTGCGTGGCCAAGGTGAACAAGGGCGTCACGAACCACATCAAGCTCGCCGTTGCCGACGTGTACGACGGGCTGTTCGACTCCAACGTGTTCATCGGCACGGGCGCGCTGACCACGGTGCCGCCGCCGCCGATCCCGGTGCCGCAGGCCAGGGCAGTGGTGACGATGACGCCCGACTGCGTGAACGGCGGCATGAACGTCACGCTCGACGGCACCAGCTCGTCGGAGCCCGGCGGCCAGCTCGTGAGCTACCAGTGGTTCTACGGCGGCATCACGCCCGTAGGCACGGGTCCGGTGGTGACGTTCTACCGGAATCCCGGCGCGTCGGGGCCGATGTCCCTCGTGGTCACCGACACCGCGGGGGCGACGGCGCGCTACGACTTCCAGTACACGGTCACCGATCCCCGGCAGTCCACGGTATCCATGTCGGTGGCTCCCGGAAGCATCTGGCCGCCGAACCACAAGTACGTGCCGGTCACCGTGAACGCCGTCTTCCATCCGTCGCAGTGCGGCGGGACGAACAGCGTGGCGCCCACGGTGGGTGGCTACGTGGAGAGCAACCAGCCGGACGAGACGAACTCGGGGCCGAACAACGGCGACGGGAACTTCACGGACGACATCCGCGTCACGCGGCCGGACGGCACGGTGCTGGTGAGCTCCAACACGCAGCCGCGTGTGCCCTTCAATCCGCTCACGGACAAGCTCGAGGTCCGCGCGGAGCGGAGCGGCGCGAACGGCGGCGAACGCATGTACACGATCACGATGACGGCGAACGGCACGGCGGTAGCCACGTCGCGCGTCGTCGTGGCGCACGACCAGAGCGGCAAGCACTAGCGCGAGAGGTTGCCGGGGAGCACCAGCCCCCTGGCGAAGGGTTGCAGTACGTACCGTGACGGGTACGGGAGTGCCAGGCGGGGGGTGCCGCTCACGCGACACCTCCCGCCTGTTTTATTGACACCATGCGGCTGGATACCGAGTGCGGGGTGGGCTGAACACCCGCCGGCGCGCGGCCCGCAATCGTTACGATTCCTTCAGGTGATTCCGAGCAAATCGCGAAATCACTTTTGTGACCAATCCCGAATCTCACATCCCGAATCCCACATCCCGCATCTGCTGTTCGCCGTATCCTGAAGTTGTTGCATTGACTAGATTTATCCCAGCAGGGCGGAGTGCCATCCTCCCCCTTTGACATTCTTCGCACTTTGTCACGATTTGTTTTCAACTTTCGCGGCCATGGCCGCGCAATTTCGTGATGTTGATATCGTAAGTCATTGACTTACAGTGGCTTGTGTTGGGACTGGCGTGGATTCACGTCCCCCGGTAACATGCGCCCCCACACCAAAGCGATCTCTTGTAGGAAGCTGTACCCGCCGCAGGGTCGCGCTCCCTCCTTGACTAGGCATCCGTACTAAGGAGAGTTGTCACCATGACCGTGTCCGTGAATCCGCCCGCCGGCCCCGTCGAGCTGTCGGCCAATGCCCGCACCGTTCTCGCGAAGCGCTACCTCGTGAAGAACGAGAAGGGGCAGCCTGTCGAACAGCCCGAGGACTTGTTCTGGCGCGTGGCCACTGTCGTGGCCGAGGCGGATCGCCGGTACGGCGCGACGGACGAGCAGGTGCAGCGCGTGGCCGAGGAGTTCTACTTCCTCATGACGCAGCGCCGGTTCGAGCCGAACTCGCCCACGCTCATGAACGCCGGGCGTCCGCTGGGGCAGCTCTCGGCGTGCTTCGTGCTCCCGGTGGAGGACGCGCTCAGCAACCACAAGGACGGCATCTACGACACGCTGTCCAGCATGGCGCTCATCCACCAGAGCGGCGGCGGCACGGGCTTCTCGTTCTCGCGCCTGCGGGCCAAGGGCTCCATGGTGCGTTCCACGACGGGCGTGGCCAGCGGCCCGGTGTCGTTCATGAAGCTGTACGACGCCAGCACGGACGCAGTGAAGCAGGGCGGCACGCGGCGCGGCGCGAACATGGGCATCCTGCGCGTGGATCACCCGGACATCCTGGAGTTCATCTCCTGCAAGGAAGACCTCACGCAGGTGACGAACTTCAACATCTCCGTGGCCGTGACCGGCAAGTTCATGGAGGCGGTGCGCAACAAGACGAACTACGACCTCGTGGACCCGTCCAGCGGCAAGGTGGTGGGGCAGCTGGACGCGAACATGGTCTGGGACAAGATGATCCTGGGCGCGTGGCGCACCGGCGAGCCCGGGTGCTTCTTCATTGATGAGGCCAACCGCTACAACCCGGTGCCGCACCTGGGCAACTACGAGGCGACGAACCCGTGCGGCGAGCAGCCGCTGCTGCCGTACGACGTCTGCAACCTGGGCTCGGTGAACGTCGGGTACTACGTGCGCGACGGGCAGGTGGACTGGGACGCGCTGCGCCGCGACATCCACCTGTCCACGCACTTCCTGGACAACATCATCGACGTGAACAAGTACCCGCTGCCGGAGATCGACGCGCTGTCCAAGCGCATCCGCCGCATCGGGCTGGGCATCATGGGCTTTGCGGACATGCTCGTGCGCCTGGGCATCCCGTACGACACGCCGGAGGGCGTGGAGATGGGCCGCAAGGTGATGGAGTTCCTGGACGTCGAGGGCAAGCGGGAGAGCGAGCGGCTGGCGCAGGAGCGCGGGCCGTTCCCGGAGTGGGCGCGGTCCATCTGGGGCCCGGACGAGACGTGCGCGCGGGACGCCGAGGGCAAGCGCATCCGTCCCATGCAGATGCTCCGCAACTGCAACGTGACCACGGTGGCGCCCACGGGGACGATCTCGATCATCGCCGGCTGCTCGTCGGGGCTGGAGCCGCTGTTCGCGGTGGCGTTCATGCGCAACCAGGCGGGCGTGATGATGCCCGACGTGAACGAGGACTTCGTGGCGATCGCCAGGGCCGAGGGGTGGTACAGCGACGCGCTGATGGAGCGGATTGCCAAGGAAGGGCACATCAAGTTCCCCGAGGTGCCGGAGCGCTGGCAGCAGGTGTTCGTCACGGCCAACCAGATCGCGCCGGAGTGGCACATCCGCATGCAGGCGGCGTTCCAGCAGCACTGCGACTCGGCCATCTCCAAGACGACGAACTTTGCGTACACGGCGACGGTGGAGGACGTGCGCAAGATCTACGAGCTGTCGTACGCGCTGAAGTGCAAGGGCGTGACGGTGTACCGCGACGGCTCGCGCGACAACCAGGTGCTGTCCACGGGGGCGACGGAGAAGGCGGCGGCGGCGCGCGAAGGCAAGGCGGAGCCGAGCCGCGAGGAAGTGGCCGACCTGCACGGGCAGCTTGCGGAGAAGGACGCGGAGATCGAGCGGCTCAAGAAGCAGCTCTTTGACGCCGAGGCGGAGAACCTGCAGCGGCGCGCGAAGCGGAGCCGTCCCGACAAGCTGCGCGGGACGACGATCCGCAAGGAGACGCCGCTGGGCACGATGTTCGTGAACATCACGGAAGACGATCGCGGGCAGCCGTTCGAGGTGTTCATCACGCTGGGCAAGGCGGGCGGGAGCGCGATGGCGGATGCGGAGGCGATGGGCCGGCTGATCTCGCTGGCGCTGCGGTCGGGGATTCCGCTGCCGCAGGTGCATCGCCAGCTGCGCGGCATCTCGTCGGACCGCATCGTGGGGCTGGGCCCGAACAAGGTGATGAGCGTGCCGGATGCGATCGGCCTGGCGCTGGAAGAGTGGATGCGCGACAAGCAGGGCGTGCAGCAGGAGCTGATCTCGGATCCGTCGCCGCGCGCGGGCACGCCGCCGGCGGTGGAGACCGTGGTGGCGCGTCCGACGCCGGCGGCGTCAGCGGGTGCGCAGCCGCAGTTCGAGCTGACCGCGTTCGACAATGCGCAGTCGTTCATCGGCACGTGCCCGGACTGCGGCTCGCAGCTCGAGTTCGCCGAGGGCTGCGTGAAGTGCCACGTGTGCGGGTACAGCGAGTGCGGGTGATTTCGCCCGGCTGACGCGCGACGGTAGAAGTCGAACCGCCCCGGTCCTCGCGAGAGGGCCGGGGCGGTTGCCGTTCTACGCCGCGACTGCCGCC
>DASZRI010000301.1:0-5558 GCA_035549215.1 Gemmatimonadaceae bacterium
TGCCGGCTCGCTGCGTCGCCCGGCCGATACGTGGTGAACTCGTCATCGGCCCACAGCGTCTCGAAATGCGCGAGCGCCCGGTCGAACAGCCCCTGCTGACCTCGCTGCGTAAACTTCGTCGTCCACTCGAGTCCGCCCATCAGCGCCGCGCCCGACAGGTTCGCGCTCCCTACATACGCCGACCCGAACCCGGTGCTTCGCTCGAAGATCCACGCTTTGGCGTGCAGGCGCGTGCGGCGCCCATCCAGCGACACCTTGACCTCGCACCCGCCGAGCCCTGCGAGCTGCTCCAATGCCTCGATCTCGGTGGCACCGGTGTACGTCGTCGTGAGCACGCGAATGCGTGTGCGCCCCTCGCCTGTCGCGCCGGCCGCCGTCGCCGTGCGAAGCACATCAATGAGCTTCCGCACGCCCGACAGTGTGATGAAGCTGACCAGGATGTTGATGCGGTCGCACGCCGCCGCTTCGCGCCTGAGCTCGGTGAGCAGCGACGGCGAACCCTTTGACGCCGAGAAGAGCCAGGGCGCCCACAGCCCGGTCTCAGGCGGAGCGAGTTCCGTGTCGCCCGGCCGGCGCACCGCGCGGAGCACACGCGCTGGCTCGTCCACCGGATCCAGGATCTCTCCCGCGTGGCGCGCACCGCGAAGCTGCGCGATTAGTCCGTTCACGAGCGCGAGCTGCGCGCGAACCTGGTCGGCATCACGGCCATCGACGCCCTGGAGAATCTGCTGAAGCTGGTCGTGCAGCACGCCGGACAGCCGCTCTGCCGCTTCCTCTGCGGACAGGTCATCGACGCGCACGTCGTCGCGGCGGATTTCCGACAGCGCGCGTGCCACCGATTCGGTGACGACGCGGTCGTGCAGTCCTCGGGAGAGTGTCATGCGATCGGGTGGAAGGTTCCGGGATCGCGGTGGGGAATGCCGAACTTAACCCCCATCCCCCGTTCGGCCAGGGCTCATCTCGCCCTTGATCGTCTGCCACCACTCCTCGCCGGGATCCAGCCGCTCCAGCCCGATGATCGCGAACACGGGGTCCATCCCCCACGCCTCGGGACGCTCCTCCTCCATGCGCAGCCGATGCGCTTCTTCCGACCGGTCGCGCACCGCGACCACGCGTCCGTCCTGCAGCGTGACGTCGAGCACCCGCGCCATCGCGGTCCCGTCCGACGGCGTCGCGCCGTCACCCGCCCGCACCGCCGCCTGCCATCGCCGGAAGTCCCGCGCCAGCCGCATCCTGCCGGTGAACGTCACGGGCACGTCGAGCTGCTTGTAGGTCATCCCCGCAATCCGCGCCGGCACCGGCCCGCGACCATCGATCGGCACGTATCGGCCGTCGCGCTCCTGCACTGTCAACTCGCGCAGCCGCAGGCCGGCGTCGCCCAGTGCGTAGTGCACGTGGTACCCGCGGTAGCAGGCGGTGTGCAGCATCGCGGGCGTCATGCCGAACTGCTGCGGCGTGAACGGCAGCCCGCCCTGCACGCCGAACACGCCGTACGTCACGCCATTGAAGTCCACCGTGTCCAGGATCTGCGTCGTCACGCGTCCGTCCTCCGGAATGTGTCCGTGAACGATCGCACCACCCACTGACACTCGACGTCCGGAACGCACGCGGGCCCGCCGCGCATCCACGCGCAGCGGGCCCGTTGCCAATCCCGACGTCGCCTACTGGTGCTGGTTGCGAATTTGCGCCTGCTGCTTCTCCCCCAGCTCCACCAGCCGCCGCAGCTCCTTCAGCGGATCCGGGCTGTCGTCCACCTGCAGGCGCAGCACGGTGTCGTTGTGCAGCCAGACGCCGGCGTCCTTCTTCACGATCACCATCGCCGCCGATTGCATCCCGCGCTTGTCGCCGCCGGCCGCCTCCCCCGCATCCAGTGCCGCCATGAGGCGCATCGCCAGGCTGCCCTGCGTGTGCTCGAACGCGTCCACCATCGCCTTGGGCACCTGCGGCCCCGCCAGGATGTTCCCCTCGGCCGAGCAGTTGACGCCGATCACGTGCCCCGCCCAATCGGGTGCGCTCGGCCCGGTGTACACGGCAACGTGCCCCTCCGCATCCATCACCGCGAACTGCCGCCCCAGCTTGGACCAGTCCTTGGGACGCGGATCGGGATCCTCGTTCCACACGCGCTTCACCACGGAGTCCGGCGAAAGCCCCTGCGCCAGGTATTCGAGCGACTTCTCGCCGTAGCCGACGTCCACGATCGCCTGCGTGGCCACCACGCCGACACCCGCCTTGGCCCACAGCACGCCGTTCCCCACGCTGAACACGTGCGACTGCACCGCACCACCGACTTCGCCGGTCGCGGGGTCGTACCCGAGGATGGAGAATGTCGCGATCGGCGGCCATGGCAGCGAATCCGGCCAGGTGTACTTGTAGGCCTGCGCATGCGCGGCGGCCGGCGCCACGACCAGCGCCATCGCGATCGCGCTGCGGATCAACTTCTGCATCGGGACTCCTCCTCTCACGTGGGGAATGCACGCACGGCGGCGCATGCCCGGCGCCGCCCGCTACGGACGCTTCTCGGTATCCTTGAGGTGCGCCAACCGCTGCCGCACGTTCGCCACCTGCGGCTGCAGGTCGGGATCGGCGTTCTTCCACAGGTCCACGAACTTCGCGTAGTAGTTCGCGGCCTCGCCCGGGTTGCCCTTGGCTTCGTACAGCTCGCCCAGGCTCTTGTAGGTGAAGGCGAGCATGTCGCCATCGATGGTGTAGCGATCGCTGTAGTGCATGCCAAGGTACCGCTCGAACTCCGCAATCGCGGAGTCCGGCATGTTCGCGCGGTCAAAGGCGAGGCCGAGCGGAATGGCAACGCAGGCCGAGCAGTCATTGGCGGGGCCGTCGGGCAGCGAGTCCGACGCGCGGAATTCGCGCACCGCGTCCAGCGGCTTGTTCTCGGCGAGCGCTACCCACCCGAGCGCCAGGTGCCGATCCGCCGACATGGCGACGCGCTCGTTGGTATCGCGCGCCGCGGCCTCCATCTGGGCGACGATCGCGCGCGCACGGTCCGGCCGCCCGGCCAGCGCATACACCGTCACGACATTCGCATACGGGCGCGCCTTGAGCGGCAGCGAGGACAGTGGCGTCGCCGCCAGTGCGGCATCCATCGTACGCACCGCCCGCGCGCCCTGGCCGCGGAACCAGGCGTCGAAGAACGCAGCAATCGCGGAATCGGCCACCAGCGGAAAGTCTGCCCCGCGCGCCCGGTCGATGGCCCGCGCGTCCGCAAACTCGCGCTCGGCCAGGTGCAGTTGCCCGTTGCGCTCTGCCATCGAGGACGCGGCATACCGCACCGCCGACCTGGCCGGCGCCACGGGGGAATTCCGCCAGCGATCGATCAGCGCACTCACGGAGTCCATCTTCCCCGCATTGTAGAACACGGCCGCCCGGACGCCGTCCATGCGGTAGTCCGGGCCGAACCGCCGGAGCCCGTCCCGCGCCACCGAGTCCGCTTCGCGATCCTTGCCCGCGTCCAGCAGCGCAAGCCCAAGCTGCTGGAAGGTGATCGCACTCACACCCGGATCGTGGACGATGCGCAGGCGATACGCCGAGTCTGCCCGCGTATACTGTCGCAGCGACACCAGGGCGTTGCCCAGGTTGTGCGCTGATGCCGAGTACTCGCCCGCCGCGATCGCCTGCTGGTAGGCCTGGGCTGCCTTCGCCCGGTCGCGGCCCGGGCCGACGTCAAAGTACGTCCCGATCGTTGCGTATCGCTCGCGATCCGTGAGGTGATCCCGGTTGCGATAGGCGCGCGTGATGGCGGAATCGATCAGCGCGGGGGACATGCCGGCGTCCGCGTACACGATCGCCAGCTTGCGCCACGCCATCGCGAACGTGCTGTCGATCGCGACGGCCTGCTTGAGCGCATCCGCCGCCCGCGGGTAATCGGCGCCATTCAGCGCCGTCTCGCCCTCGGCATACTTGCGCAGCGCGTCCAGCGATGACGTCGTCACCGCCTCCAGCGGCGGCGACGCCTGCACCGACTTGAGCGACTCGCCGATCTTCCCGCGCAGGTCCTTGCTCAGCTTGCCCACCGTGCCGATCAGGTCGGCCGGACCGTTCGCTGTCTCCTGGAAGCTGGCCAGCTCGTTTCCCGTTTCCGCGGCCACGATCCGCGCCGTGACAATGAACCCGCCGCCCAGCGGCGTCACGTCGCCCGTGACCACCGCCTTGAGCCCGTTGCGCTGCGCGATCTGCCGCGCGACGTTCGCGTCCACGCGCGTGTCCGGCGACTTCTGCATCCGTTGCAGCGCATCGTGGATCATGCTCACCGGCATGATGTTCACGATGTTCGACTGGCCCAGGTCGGCGCGCACGGCCTCCGCCACCACGCCGCCCAGCGAGCTGTCCGCCCCGCCCTTGGCCGCGAACTCGGCCACGAGCAGCGGCTGCTTCGCGTCGAACTTGCCCGCGGCCAGCAGCGAGCCCGCCGGCCCGATGCCCAGCGCGCGCAGCAGCATGAACGCCCCCACGAGCAGCACGAAGGCGCCAAGCGAATAGGCGCCGCCCATCGCCGTGCGGCGCCAGCTCATGTGCGGGCTCGCCTTCATGGCGATCGTCGCCATCGTGCCCTGCGGCGCCTGCGTCCCGCCCGGCGTGTACGTGGGCGTCATGGTGATCGCGCGGCGCGCCGCGTGCTGCACGTACCCCGTGAACACGATCACCGGCAGCCCGAGCGCCATCACGATCAGTGCGCCCGGATACACCCAGTCCGGCAGGCCGATTGCGATGATGGACGCCTTGGCCACCAGCGCCACGACCACGAACGCGACGGCGTAGATCGCCAGCGCGCGCCACATCGCGAACCGTCCCCCGAGCAGGATGGGCGGCATCGCGGTGTGCCCGCCCCCGCTCGTCACCGTGTCCAGCACGCGCACGATGTCGCTGGCCTGCTGCGGCCGCGCGTCGGCATCCTTTGCCAGGCAGCGCATGACCAGGTCCGCCAGCTCCGGCGGCGTGTCGGGACGCAGCTCGCTCACCGGGCGCGGCGCCTCGCCCATGTGCGCGGCGAGCATCTTCTGCGGCGTGCGCCCCGCGAACGGCGGATGCCCGGCCAGCAGCTCGTACGCCATGCACCCGAAGGCGTACAGGTCGGCGCGATGGTCGGTGGACGGATCCGCCGCGGCCTGCTCGGGCGCCATGTAGGCCGGCGTCCCGATGGACATCCCCACCTGCGTGAGCGTCGCGTTGGGCGCCTGCGTGCGCGAGGCGCTGATGGCCTTGGCGATGCCGAAGTCGGTGACCGTCGCCGAGCCGCCGGAGAGCAGCACGTTCTCCGGCTTGATGTCGCGGTGGACGATGCCGCGCTCGTGCGCGTAGGCCAGCGCGCGCGCCACGTCGCGCAGGATGCTGATCGTGTCGGTGATCGAGAGCGCCGAGCCCCGCGCCAGCCGCACGCGCAGCGATTCGCCCTCGACGAACGGCATGGTGTAGTACGGCAGGCCGTGCATCTCGCCGGCGGCGAGCACGGGCACGATGTGCGGATGCTGCAGCCGCGCGGCGAGCAGGATCTCCCGGTTGAACCGCTCGACGTTCACGCCAGCGGTGAGCTCGGGCGGCAGCAC
>DASZRI010000302.1:0-4637 GCA_035549215.1 Gemmatimonadaceae bacterium
ATTGGTGCCGGCCACGTGGAAGACCGGGAAGTCGCGCTCGGGATGGCCGAGCGCGTCGAGCAGCGCCTGCGTGCGCTCGAGGCCGAACTTGAACCCGCCAGTCGTCCGCGCGTACAGGTACTGCAGCGCGTCCTGGTACGACGTCAGGTCGCCGACCACCCCGACGCCGCCGGCTTGCCCGTCATGTGACGCAGGAGCTGGCTCACCGTGTGCTTCAGCTCGCGCCGGTGCACCACGGCGTCCACCATGCCGTGGTCGAGCAGGAACTCCGATGTCTGGAATCCCTCGGGAAGGTCCTGGCCCAGGGTCTGCTTGATGACGCGCGGCCCGGCGAACCCGATGACAGCGCCCGGTTCCGCCAGGATGGCGTCGCCGAGCATCGCGTAGCTGGCGCTGACGCCACCCGTGGTCGGGTTCGTGAGGATCGAGATGTACGGGATGCGACGCTCGGCGAGCTGCGCGAGCATCGCCGACACCTTGGCCATCTGCATCAGCGACAGCACGCCTTCCTGCATGCGCGCGCCGCCCGACGCCGAGATGACGATGAGCGGATACTTGCGCTCGAGCGAGCGCTGGCCGAGGCGCGCGATCTTTTCGCCGACCACGGAGCCCATGGATCCGCCCATGAACGCAAAGTCCATGACCCCCAGGTTCACGGGAGCGGCGTCCATCATTCCCGTGCAGGCGAACAGCGCGTCCGTGTCGCCGGCGTTGGTCGAGGCCTTCTTGAGGCGTTGGGGGTACTCGGGAAACCCGAGCGGGTCAGTGGACTTGAGGTCCACTTCGAGCTCCTCGATGGTGCCCTCGTCCAGCAGGATGGCCGCGTACTCGTGCGCCCGGATGCGGCGGTGCTGGTCGCAGTTGGGGCACACGTTGAGGTTGCGCACGAACTTCTCGCGCAGGTCCGTGTGCCCGCATGCCTCGCACTTCTCCCAGGCATCCGCGGGGATGTCGAGGCGTTCACGCCGCGGCTGTCGCGGCTTCTTTTCCTTGCGAAACCAAGCCATCCGGGAAATGTGAGGGGACGGGGCTGGCGGGGGAAGAGGGCGCCCCTAGACGGCGAATTGGCCGAATTGCGCGCCACGCCCCTCACTGGAGATCCGCGCCAGGATCCCGACGGCCAGCCACGACGCGAACATGAACGACCCGCCGTAGCTGAAGAACGGGAGCGGGATGCCCGTAACCGGCATCAGGTTGAGCGTCATCCCGATGTTCTCGACCACGTGGACGAACCAGCTCGAGAGCAGGCCGAAGGCGACCAGGCTGCTGTACGCGTCGTTGGCGCGGCTGGCCACGCGCACGGTGCGCAGGAACAGCGACGCGAAGAGCGCGATCGCGAGCGTGACGCCGATGAAGCCCAGTTCCTCGCCGACCACGGAGAAGATGAAGTCCGTGTGCTGCGCGGGCAGGAACGCGAGCCGCTTCTGGGTGCCCATCGTGTAGCCCTTGCCGAACCATCCGCCGGACCCGATGGCGACCTGCGACTGGATCACGTGGTATCCGGTGTGGCGCGGGTCGGTGGACGGGTCCAGGAACACCCGCAGCCGGGCCTGCTGGTACGGCTTGAGGCTCTCCCAGAGCAGCGGCGCGATCACGCCCATCACCACGTTCGCGGCGACGACGAACACCCCTTCCCACAGGTACGGCCGGTACCAGATCACGAGCGCGAGCAGCAGCAGGAACCACGCGCCCCAGATGCTCGTACTGAAGGCGAGCACCAGGCTCACCACGGGGCTTGCGATGAGCAGCAGCAGTTGCCACGAGATCCCCGACCAGAACAGCATCCCGAAGAAGATCCCGACGAAGACGATGCCGGTGCCCAGGTCCGGCTGCGCCATGATCAGCAGCCACGGGACGCCGACGATGAGCGCCGGCTTCCAGAGCTCCATGAGCGAGCGTGGCGCCGACTTGTTGGCCGCCAGCACCTTGGCCAGCATCATCACGACGGTGATCTTGGCGAGCTCCGCGGGCTGTCCCAGCCGGAACCCGCCGATGGCCAGCCAGCTCTTGGTGCTCGCGGCGGTGCCGGCGCCCTTGCCGATCACCAGGAGCAGCATCAGCACGACGATGGTCGCGATGTATGCCGGCACCGTGACCCATTCGATGAGCCGCACCGAGGCGCGGCTCACGCCGTACGCCGCGCAGAGGCCGAGCACGAACCAGCCGATCTGGACCTTGTACAGGCGCGCGACGAACGTCGGCACGTCGGTCTGCCCCGCCGAATACACGACGGCGATGCCGAACACCGAGAGCGCCAGCGCCGAGAGCACCAGCGGCCAGTCGAGCGTGATGCGGCGGGGAGCGCTCATCCGTCCGTCTGCACCAGCGACGTCGTGGCCGTGTGCAGGTAGTGGCCGATGATCTTCGACGCGATCTGCGCGGCGCGCGTGCCGTGCCCGCCGAACTCGATCATCACCACGACCACGATCTTCGGGTCATCGGCGGGCGCGAAGCCCGCGAACCAGGCGTGGTTTTCCTCGCGACCGTTGCGATACGTGCCGCTCTGCGCCGTGCCCGTCTTGCCGGCCAGCACCACGCCCTTGATCTGCGCGCTGGCCGCGGTGCCGCCGGCCTGCACCACGCCCATGAGGGCCTGGCGCAGCCCGTCTTCCTGCGCCTGCGAGAGCTGGAAGATCTGGGTGCGCTGCGGGGCCTTGTTCGCGATCTCCGGCACGGGCGCCATCCCGTTCTCGGCCAGCGCCGAGTAGAAGCGCGCCATGCTGAGCACGGTCTGCGAGTTCTCGCCCTGCCCGATGGACATGTTCATCACGGCCGCCGCCTGGGTCCATCCGCGCGGGCCGTAGCGCTCGTTGAAATACTGCAGCTGGTCCGGGAACCGCTGGCGATTCTCGTCTGGCAGGTCGATGCCGGTCTTGCTGGTGAAGCCGAGCGAGACGCCGCCCGCGATGAGCTTGGACAGGCCCATGCGCAGGCCAAGCTGGTAGAAGTACACGTCGCACGACTTCTCGATCGCACCCGCCAGCGTGAGGCTGCCGTGCCCGCGGGGATCCCAGCACTTCCAGGCGCGGTTGCCGAAGTAGTACGACCCGCGGCAGGGCTGCGGCATCTGCTCGTCCATCGTGACGAGGTTGTTCTCGAGCGCCACGACGGCTGTCGCCAGCTTCCACGTCGAGCCCGGCGGGTACTGCCCCTGCACCGCCTTGTTGTACAGCGGCCGCCGCGGGTCGGTGCGCAGGGAGTCGAAGTACGAGGCCGAGACGCCGCCGATGAAACGGTTCGGGTTCCAGCTCGGCGCGCTGTAGAGGGCCAGCACGCCCCCGGTGCGCGGTTCCATGGCCACCGCGCCGCCCTGCAGCGAGTCGCCGAAGATCGACGCGACGTAGTCCTGCAGGTCGAGGTCGATGTTCGTGTAGAGCGGCGTTCCCTGCCGCGGCTCGAGGTCTGCGCGCGCGCCCACCTCGCGCACGACGCGCCCGCGCGCGTCCACCTCCACGAAGCGGCTGCCCTCGCGGCCGCGCAGCACGTTCTCGTACTCGCGCTCGAGGCCGCGCTTGCCGATCTGCTGGCCCGGCTTGTAGCCCTCGAACTTCGGGTTGGCCAGGTCCGCCTCGCTCACCTCGCTCGTGTACCCGACCAGCGGCGCAACAGCCGTGCTGTCCGGGTAGAAGCGCTTGGGCGACGACTGGATGATAAGGTTGGGAAAGTCGATGCGGTGCTCCTCGAGCACCGAGATCTGGTCGAACGTCGCCTCGGGCAGGATCACCGTGGGACGCGCCGGGTTGCGGCGGAACCGCGACATCGCCGCCGACACCTGCGCCGGCGTCAGCGTGATCGTGCCGCCGAGGCGGTCCAGCGTGGCCTGCAGCGAGTCCGCCGACTGCACCAGCAGCGACACCGTGTACCCGACGACGTTCTCGGCGATGACGCGCCCGGACCGGTCGTAAATGATCCCGCGCGGCGCCGGGAGCGGCACCTCGCGCAACCGGTTCTCCTCGGACTGCAGCACCCACTGCTGGTTGCGGATCACCTGCGTCCGGAAGAAGGCGCCCACCAGGAACAGCAGCACGCCGCCCACGAGCGCAGTCGCGGCCCGCGCACGCCGCGCCACGTCGTTGGGATGGAAGCTCACGTCGCGCGCCCCTCGGCCAGGGGACGCACGGCCCCCATGAGCAGGACGCCGGCTACCGCCGTCACCACCGCCGACAGCGTGGACCACACGAAGACCTGCACCACGAAGTCGCCGGGCGGCATGTTGTGCATGGCGACCAGGAAGATCAGGTCGAACAGCCACTTCCCGAGGAACAGGAAGAACGCGTTCAGCGCGAGGTTGTCGGCAAAGAACACGGCCTTGAGCCACGAGGCGCTGAAGCCGACGATGCTCATGGCGAGTGCGCTCGCGCCGAACGCGCTGAGCGCGAGCGAATCGGCCGCGAGCCCGAGCAGGAAGCCGTACACGGCCGCGAGCCCCGGGCGCATGCGCACCGAGCCGTAGAGCAGCGCGACGAGCAGGAAGTCGATGGGCGCGCGCCAGGCGAGCAGCGGGCGCAGCGTGAACTGCAGCACGATGAGCAGCAGGCAGACGATCGCGGTGCGAATGGCAGCGCCGATGCTCATGGGCGGCCCCGGCCGGTGTCCGGCCGCACGCGCGCCGCCGTGTCCACGCGCGGGGTGGCGCG
>DASZRI010000303.1:0-2359 GCA_035549215.1 Gemmatimonadaceae bacterium
AGGAAGAAGAAGTGCACCGGCTTCTCGTCGATCGCCTTGAAGTCCACGCCGTCCTTCTTGCGGCCGAAGGCGACGCGGAGCTTGTTCACCACCAGCGAGCGGCAGTGGGGAATCGCGATCCCGCGCCCGATGCCCGTGGAGCCGAGGTTTTCACGGCGCTTGAGCATCTTGAAGAGCATGCCCTCGGACTTGTCGTCCAGCTTGAGCAGCCCGATGAGTTCCTTGAGCACGTCGTCCTTGGTCGTGCCCTCAAGGTCGAGCTTGATCGCATCCTCGCTGAAGAACTCGCGCAATTCCATCGAACCCGGTCCCCACACGGTTGAAGCCTGCGGCGACGCACACGCGTCGCCCCCCGATCTCCTGTGAACTTGCGAAGTTAACGAGCGCATCCAAGTCGTGTCAAATCGCGGCGTTGCACGCATTTCCGGGCGCCGTTAGGTTGACAGGCATGGGGTTCCCGTTTGCGCTCGACCACGCCGTTCCGCTGTACCTGGCCCCCATGGCCGGGGTCTCGGAATCGCCCTTCCGGCGCGTCTGCCGCCGCTTTGGCGCCGATGTCGTGGTCACGGAATTCCTCTCCGCCGAGGGCATCCGTCGGGAGAACGAGGCGACGATCAGCAAGCTGCGCTTCGGGCCGGATGAGCGCCCGATCGGCGTGCAGATCTTCGGGGCCGACCCCGCCGCCATGGGCGAGGCCGCCGCATTCGTCACCGACGTCTTCCAGCCGGAGTTCATCGACATCAACTTCGGCTGCCCCGTCAAGAAGGTCGTGAAGCGCAACGGTGGCTCGGGCTGCCTGCGGGACCTCGGGCTCGTGCAGTCCGTGATCCGGGCGGTCATCGGGAGCACGCACCTGCCCGTGACCTGCAAGATCCGCAGCGGCTGGAGCGAGGAGATGCGCGACCCGGTGAACATCGCACTGCGCTGCCAGGAGGCAGGCGTGCGCGTGCTCACCCTCCATCCGCGCACCCGCACCCAGATGTATTCGGGCAACGCGCGCTGGGAGGAGATCGCCGCCGTCGTGGACGCGCTCGACATCCCGGTGCTGGGCAACGGCGACATCAAGACCGCTGAGGACGCCGTGCGCATGTACCGCCAGACGAACTGTGCAGGCGTCATGATCGCGCGCGGCTCCTTTGGCCAGCCGTGGATCTTCGACCAGGCGCGCGACCTGCTCGAGGGACGCGCCAAGCGCCCCGACCCCAGCGTCGAAGAACGCTTCCGCATCGCGCTCGACCACGCGCGCATGGCGCAGGCGTACGAGCCCGACCGCCGCGGCGCCGCGATCGAGTTCCGCAAGCACCTCGGCTGGTACGCCAAGGGTCTCCCGAACTCGGCCGACCTCCGCAAGAAGCTCCACGCCGTCAACTCGCTGGGCGAGGTCGAGGGGATCTTCGAGGAATACCTGCGTGACCGCGAGCGCGGACTGCACAACGTCACGCCCGACGACCACGAGCCGGTGGAGGCGGTGCCCGCATGAGGCGTGAGCGCGTCCGCGACCTCCTCGCACGGGTCGCGGATGGCACCCTCTCCGCGGACAGCGCGCTCGACGCATTGGCGTTCGAGCCGTTCGAGTCGCTTGGGCACGCGACGGTGGACCACCATCGCGCCCTGCGCCAGGGCTATCCCGAAGTCATCTTCGGCTCCGGCAAGACACCGGAGCAGGTCGTGAGCATCGCGGAACGCATCGCCGAGCGCGGCGAGGGGTTGCTCGCCACTCGGCTCAGCGACGAGGCGTCGCAAGCGCTCGCCGCACGCTTTCCCGATATCCAGCTCAACGTATCGGCGCGCACCGCGCACCTGCCGGGGACGGAAGCGCCCGAGCCGGGGCGGGGTACCGTGTGCATCGTCACAGCCGGAACCAGCGACCTGCCCGTGGCCGATGAGGCCGCCGTCACCGCCACGGCGATGGGGAATGCCGTCTCGCGCATCACGGACGTGGGTGTCGCGGGGCTTCACCGCATCCTCGCGCGCCGCGAGGAACTGCAGCACGCGGCGGTCGTGATCGTTGTCGCGGGCATGGACGGGGCACTGCCGTCCGTGGTCGGCGGGCTCGTGCGCACGCCCGTGATCGCCGTCCCGACGAGCGTGGGCTACGGCGCGTCGTTCCAGGGGCTCGCGGCCCTGCTCACGATGCTGAACAGCTGCGCGGCGGGTATCACCGTGGTGAACATCGACAACGGGTTCGGGGCCGCCGTGGCCGCGAATCGCATCACGCACGCCTGAGGCAGCTGCCCGCGTGTCGCTCGAAGCCCTGAGGAGGTTCGAGCCGCTTGCGATGGGCCTTGGGGCCCTGATCGCCGTCGCGATGGCGGCCCGGCTCCTGCGGCCCGGGCGGCGCGGCAAGGACCGG
This sequence comes from Gemmatimonadaceae bacterium, assembly GCA_035549215.1. Taxonomy (GTDB): domain Bacteria; phylum Gemmatimonadota; class Gemmatimonadetes; order Gemmatimonadales; family Gemmatimonadaceae; genus JAGWRI01. Next base: position 2,354 of record DASZRI010000303.1, read on the forward strand.
GACGGG
>DASZRI010000304.1:0-1524 GCA_035549215.1 Gemmatimonadaceae bacterium
CCCCCCCACCCCCGTGCGTTGTGCCTCCGTCAGCGCTCAGGGGCCGTGGTCGCCGCCATGATCCTGGCCGTGGTCGCTGTCGTTGATGCACACCATGGCCTGCGCGTTGGTGCCGATCACCGCCGAGATCGCGACGCGAAGCGCCTCGGCGGCAGTCTTCAGGCGATCCAGGGCCGGTTGCGCGGTGGCCAGGATGGCCTGCACCTGCGCCTGCGTCGCCCCGGCGTGGCGCGCCGAGTCTGCAGACTGCCGAGCCGCGAGCACCGTCTTGATGTCGGCCTGGTTGTTCGCCTGGAACGCCTGCACAAGCGCCTGGATCTGCGTCCGCTGGTCCGACGTGAGCGGCTGCACCGCGTGATCATCGCACTGCCCATGCCGGTGCGCCGTGAGCCACGCCTGCTGCGCCGGCGTCAGCACCTTCCAGATGGCCGCGCGCAGGGCCGTCTGCTGCGCCTGGAGCTGCATGTGAAGGGGTGCGCCGGTCGCGAGGATGGCCCGCACCGAGTCACGCGACGCGCCGGCCTTGTGCGCGGCGACTGCCTTGGCGCGGATGGTGTCGAGCTGGGCACGCAGGGCCTGCGTGGAATCGCGATAGGCCGTGACCAGCGCGGTGACTTGCGCCTGTTGGTCGGCGGTGAGCTTCAGGCTGTCCGGGAGCTGGTTGAGCCCCCACATGTCGTCGAACCCGCTGAACGCGGCCTCGGCGGTGACCGCGTCCGATCCATACATGGACGCCGACATCTGGGCGACGGCAAGCGCCGGGTCGGTGCCGTTCGGCGCGGTGACCGGTCGCGTCCCGTCCGCGCACGCCGTCAGGGCAAGCGCGGCACAGACCGAGAGAAATACATTGCGAACCATCGATGCCTCCGGGATCCGTTTCCGATTGCAGGTATGACGACCGAAACAGATGTCGGTTAATCGCATGCCCGCCGTCGGTGTCACGCGAGAGGCTGCATCGCCGTCCCGTCCAGTGGCACCGGTACCCAGCAGGTCCCGCCAGGTTCGCAACCGCGGCTGGCGGGACCTAAGTGGAACCTGCCGGATGGCGCGTGGTACACGTGACGCATGCGCTCTCCCATGCTTCGCGCCTTGGGCGCCAGCAGCATCTGCCTGGGCATCGCGGCCTGCGGCGGCTCGTCCGACGCCGCGGTCACGACGCCGTCCGCCAACACCAGCGCGTGCGGCAACGCGCTCAACCTTGGCGTGAATCAGTCCGCGGTCCTCCAGTGCGCCGGCGGGACTACCGTGCAACTCACGGGGAACGGCGCCACCTACCTGATCGTCCCGAATCTCGCGGCGGGAAGCGCGCCCGACACCGCCGTCACGTACACGCTCACGGTCACGGGCGCCGCGGCCACCGCGGCTGCCGCGGCTGTCGGAGATCGCGTCAACGCGAGCCCGGTGCCCGGGACGGTCCGGCTGGCGGCGCCCCCCCGCGCCGCACAGGCGCACTTCGACCTCGCGCTCCGTGCGCGCGAACGCCGGGCACTCCGCCAGGGCGCGTGGCGCGTGGCCGCGACGGCC
>DASZRI010000305.1:0-7429 GCA_035549215.1 Gemmatimonadaceae bacterium
GCACACATACCCCCCTTCGCGATCGGCATACGGCGGCACATCCGTCCACCCGCCGCCGAAATCCATGCGCGTCGGCGCGCGCATGGCCACCACGCGCGCCACTAGCTCGAGTGGTCGTGGATGATGCGCCAGCGCCCGTTCACGCGCCGCATGACCAGCGACGTCGGGCCGCGCTGCGTCACGGAATCCCCACGCATGAGCACGTACCACGCGATGAGGTTCACCACGTCCGGCCCCAGGATGTCCACTTCCGGGCGCTCGAAGTGGAGCGAGTCTCGCCGCGCGCCCGGCGCGAAGCGCGCGGCGTACACGCCGCGGATCGCCGTCATCCCGTGCAGCACGCTGTCCCGCCCGACGAACGTCGTGGCGTCGTCCGGCATGTAGTCGGACAGGAAGTCGTCCAGGTCGCCGCGGTTCCAGGCCCGCGCGCCGTGGTCCAGCACGCGCAGCACTTCACGGCGCACCGCCACGGGATCCACCGGCGCTGGGGTGGAGGAGCGCGCCACCTGGCGGAACGCGTAGAACCCGGCGATGAGGGCCAGGACGAACAGGACGAGGTGACGGACACGCACCACGGTGAACGCTCCGCTCAGCGCTTCTTCTTGGGCGCGGCCTTCTTGGCCGGCTTGGCCACCTTCTTTGCCGCCGGCTTCGCGGGCTTGGCCGCCTTCTTTGCCGGCGCGGTGGCCTTCCTGGGAGCGGGCTTCTCCCCCTTCTTGCCCGAAGGTGCCGGCTTGGAGGCTGGCGCGGGCTTGGGCATGAACACCTTGGAGGGCGGCTTGGACGGACGCGGCGGATGCAGCTTCGCGAACGCCGCCGCGGCGAGCTCCGCCGCGCGGGCCGCCTGCGCCTTGGCCAGCGCGGCCTTCTCGGCCGCGATCTGCGTGGCCGTCTGCTTGCTCCGTTCCGACGCCGGTCGCTTGGCGTGCGATGCTTCTGCGTCGCGCAGCAGCTTGTCGGCCTCGGCCTGCGTCATCTGGCCACGCCGCACCATGAAATTCGTCAGGTCGCGCGCGCTCTCGATCGCGAAGCCGGTGAGGCCGGCGGCCGCGCTGATGACATCCTTCATCGCCGCCGCGACCGTGCTGCCCGCTTCCAGGCTGATCTGGTGCGCCTTTTCGGCCAGCTCGGCCACGGTGTCGCGCATGTCCGCGCGATGTCCGGGCCCTCGCCGCGGTGCCGGCGATTCCGGCGTCGTATTGGGTGCAGCGCCTTGCGCCTTGTCGGCCATCGGTCCCGTCCACTGGAAGGTGAGGGGAGCGAGCCCCCCTTTCTCATTTGATGGACCAGCAGCTGCGTGGTATGTTCGCGCCGGGTGGTCCTGAGTCGGCAGAAGTCGCGGCAAGTATATGATTTTCCGAGAGCTACGCAAGGCGCTGTAAACCTCTGTCGAAGTCCGGCCGGCGCGCCGTGTTGCCTAAATATTGACGGCAAAACTCAAGCCATGATCGAATCATAACAACGACAGTATATGCTCAATCACATCAAGGTGCTCGACCTCACGCGCGTCCTCGCCGGCCCGCTCTGCACCATGATGCTCGGCGACCTCGGCGCCGACGTCATAAAGGTCGAGCGCGCCCACGTCGGCGACGACACCCGCGGGTGGGGTCCCCCGTTCGACGCCCGCGGCGAGAGCGCCTACTACCTCAGCGTCAACCGGAACAAGTTCAGCGTCGCCATCGACCTGGACGACCCGCGAGACATCGCGCTCCTGCACCGGCTCGCAGCCGACGCCGACGTCGTGGTGGACAACTTCCGGCGCGGCACGCTCGAGCGCCGCGGCTTCGACCCGGCCGACGTGATGACCAGGCATCCGCGTCTCGTGTGGTGCACCATCACGGGTTTTGGTCCCGAGAGCGATCGCCCCGGCTACGATTTCGTCGCGCAGGCCGAGTGCGGCTGGATGGCCATCACCGGCGAGGTGGATGGCGAGCCGATGAAGGTGGGTGTCGCGCTCGCCGATGTCGTGGCGGGCAAGGATGCCGCGATCTCCATCCTCGCAGCGCTCGTGGCGCGCGAGCGCACGGGGCGCGGGCAGCGCCTGTACACGTCGCTCGCCGCGAGCGCGTCCGCGGCCCTCGTGAACGTCGCGCAGAACGTGCTCGTCTCCGGCGCCGATGCCGCGCGCTGGGGGAACGGCCATCCAAACCTCGTCCCGTACCAGTTGTTTCGTGCCGCGGACCGGCACCTGGTGGTCGCTGTCGGGAACGACGCGCAATGGCGCGCGTGCGTGCGCGCGCTCGAGCTGGATGAACTCGCGGCGGACGCACGCCTCGCGACAAACGCCGGGCGCGTGGAGCATCGTGCGCATGTCGTGGACGCCGTCGCAGCGCGCATTGCGACGCGCGATGCGATGCACTGGCACCAGCGGCTGGAACAGGCAGGCGTGCCCAGTGGCGTCGTGAAGCCGGTGCTCGATGTCGTGCGTGAAGCGGCGGCGTCGGCACTGACCGGGATGCCGCCCAGCATCGGGGCGGGGGGCGGGCTGCGTTTTCCGCCGCCGCGCCTCGACGAACACGGCCCCGTGGTGCGTTCCCTGGGGTGGGGGGCGTTCGGGAGCCAGGGGCCCGTTACCTCAACCTCGGCCTCTTCGTCTTGAGGGCGTGACACCCGGGGCACTGGCCGCGACGCGCACTTCCTCCCTGTTCGACTCGGGCAAAGTGCATTACTCTATCGTCGTGAAGACGACGGCAACGGCCCCGGTGGCTGATCAGGACGATTCTGATCAGCTGGTCATCCAGCAGGTGCTCGCGGGGAACCGCGATGCATTCCGGCTGTTGATTTCGCGGTACAGTGATCCGCTGTATCGGCACGCGCTATGCATGACGGGAAGCCCGGACGTCGCGGAAGACATCCTCCAGCTCTCCTTCATCAAGGCGTACCAGCACCTCTCGGAGGTGCGCGGTCGGTTCGATGCGTGGGTGTTCCGGATTGTCGCGAACGGGTGCAAGGACTGGCTGAAGAACATCCGCCGGTCGCACCTGAGCTACGAGGAGGATGACCAGCCCTCGCAGTACGCGACCCCGGACGAGGAACTGGACCGCACGGAGCTGCGAACTGATCTGGACCGGGCGCTGGCCACGTTGCCGGCGTCCTTGCGGGAAGCCTTCATCATGAAGCACGTCGAAGGCCGTTCGTACGAAGAGATGGCGGACCTGCTGGGGACGACCGTGGGGGCGCTCAAGATGCGCGTGCACCGTGCGCGCGAGGCGCTCCAGGCACTACTCGAGGAAAAGTACGCCTGACATGCTCGACGACCTGAATCCCAGAACCGGCCTGGAGCGCGAAGGCCGGACGCGTCCGACGACGGACGAGCAGGTGCGTCCGCTCGTGGACCGTGAAGTACCGTTGGGCCAGCAGGCGGATCGCCCGATCGCCGCGGCCGTACACGCGTGGCTGGATGGCGAGTTGCCGGAGGCGTCCGTGCGCAAGAACGAAGGGGGACGGGAAGTGGAGTTCTGGCGGAACCTTGATTCGGAGATGATGCGCGTGCGCCGCATGCGCACCCCGCCGCACGTCGAGGCACAGATCATGGCGGCCCTGCCGACCCATGCCCCGGCTGCGGTCATCACGCCCTGGTATCGCCGCGAGTTCGTCATCACGCCCATGGCGGCGGTGGCGGTCGGTGCGGCGCTCATCGCGGCGGCATCCATCGTCACCGCGCTGCTGGTCCGCTGACCACGCCTGCCCCGATGTCCCTGAAGGCGACCGGATCCCCGGTCGCCTTTTGCTTTGTGGGCCGCTATCCTGCCGGCATGAACCGCTGCGACTCCGTCCGCGACCGATGACGGCACGTTTCCTGGCCCTGGGGGATTCCTACAGCATCGGGGAAGCGGTGGCCGAGGGCCACCGGTGGCCCGTCCAGCTCGCGCACGCATTGCGTGCCCAAGGCGTGGACCTGGCCGACCCGACGATCGTCGCCCAAACCGGGTGGACCACTGACGAGCTGTCCGCCGGCATCACGCAGGCGGGAGTGACCGGCCCGTACGACCTGGTCACGCTGCTCATCGGGGTCAACAACCAGTACCGAGGCCGCTCGCTGGACGAATACGACGTGGAGTTCCGCGCCCTGCTCGACCGGGCCCTGCTGTTCGCCGGGCACCGGCCGTCGCACGTGATCGTGCTGTCCATCCCCGACTGGGGCGTCACGCCCTTTGCCGAGGGACGCGATCGCGCGCAGGTGGCCGCGGAGATCGACGCGTTCAATGCGGTGAACCATGCGCGTGCGCGCGAGGCCGGATGCCACTACGTGGACGTGACGCCGGTGTCGCGCCAGGCGGCGACGGATTCGTCGCTGGTCGCGTCCGACGGGCTGCACCCGTCCGGCGCGATGTACGCGCAATGGGCCGCACTCGTGCTGCCGGTGGCCCAAGCCATCCTCCAGCATGCCTGAGCACGTCCTTCGCGCCACGCTGCAGCTTCCCCTGCCGCGCGCACAGGTGTTCGAGTTCTTCTCGCGCGCCGAGAACCTGGGGCGCATCACGCCCCCCGAGCTGAACTTCCGCATCCGCACGCCGCTCCCCATCGACATGCACGAGGGGACGCGCATCGACTACACCATCGGCCTCTACGGCATCCCGATGGTGTGGAAGACGCTGATCTCCCGCTGGCGTCCCGGCGAGGAGTTCGTGGACGAGCAGATCGCGGGGCCGTATGCGCAGTGGATCCACCGGCACACGTTCCGCGACGACGGCAGCGGCGGCACGATCATCGACGACGAGGTCCGCTACCGGCTGCCGATGGGCTGGCTCGGCAACCTCGCGCACCCGATCGTGCGCCGGCAGCTCGCGCGGATCTTCAGTTACCGCACCGAGGCGGTGCGCCGCCTCCTGCTCGGCGCCCCCGCATCCGCTCAGGGCGCGGGCGTGTAGCCCGGGCCGCGCAGCGCGCGGCCGGGCTTCGCACCCGTGTGCGCGCCGTCCTTCACCACGAGGACGCCGTTCACCCACACGTCGCGCACGCCGGTGGAGAGCTGCAGCTGCTGCTCGTACGTCGCGCGGTCAATGATCGTCGCCGGGTCGAACAGCACGAGGTCGGCGTAGAAGCCCTCGCGCAGCAGGCCGCGGTCCTGGATCATCAGCCGCGTGGCCACGGCGGATGTCATCTTGCGCACCGCGTCCTCGAGCGACAGCACGTGCTCGTCGCGCACGTAGCGGCCGAGGATCTTCGGGTAGGTGCCGTAGGAGCGCGGGTGCACGAGGCCGTGCACGCTGTCGGGCGCAGGACCGGCGGCGTCGGTGCCGATCTTGATCCACGGCTGCTGCAACTGCAGGCGCACGTTGTCCTCGCTCATGAGGAAGTACGTCGTCTCCACGCGGCGCCGCTCGGAGAGGATCAGGTCCATCGCGGCGTCCAGGTAGTCCTCGTGCATCATCGCCGCGATCTCGGACAGTCGCTTGCCGATGTACTGCTGGTTCTGCGGCGCACGCAGGTCCGTGATCAGCACGCCGGCCGGGGTTGCCTGCGCGCACAGGTCCTCCCAATCGGACGTATGGTGCGCAACTTCGGCCCGGATCTTCGTGCGGATCGCCGGATCCTTGAGGTTGTCGAACAGCTTGCCCTCGGCGGAGAATGACGGCGGCAGGCAGGACGTGAGGCCGGTGGCGCCGGCCGTGTACGGATACATGTCGGCCTGCACGTCGAGGCCGGCCGTGCGCGCCGAGTCGATCTTGTGGATCACCTCGGCCTCCTTGCCCCAGTTGGCCTGGCCGGCCGCCTTGAGGTGGTAGATCTCGACGGGCACGCCGCCCTCGCGGCCGATGCGGATCGCCTCGTCCATGGCCTCGAGCAGGTGATCGGCTTCGGAACGCATATGCGTGATGTACACGCCGCGATACGGCGCCATCGCCCGCGCCTCGGCGACGAGCTCGTCGGTGGAGGCGTACGTGTTGGGCGGGTAGATGAGCGCGCTGGCCATGCCGAATGCCCCGTCCTGCATCGCGCGGCGCACGGCGGCCTGCATGGAGTCGAGCGTCGCGCCGCCGGCGGCGCCCATGCGCTGCCGCATCCCGTACTGCCGGATCGTGCCGGCGCCGACGAACGAGCCGACGTTGGGCGAGATGCCGTGCGCCTGCATGTCCGCCAGCCAGTTGGCGAACCCGTGGGGCTCGGCGTAGCGGGCGGCTCGCGTGCGGTCGAGCGCGTTGCCCTCGTCGTCTTCGCCCTTGAGCGACGCGGGGTCCACGGGCGCCGGGGTGGTGCCCTCGCCGAGGATCTCCGTGGTCACGCCCTGCGTGAGCTTGCCGACGTCGCGACCGTCGCCGGACAGGAACAGCCCGCCGGACTGCCCCTGGATGTCGATGATGCCGGGCATCACGACGAGGCCGGTGGCGTCCACGCGCTGCGCGGCGGCCGCGTTGGCGAGCATGCCCGGCCCCGCGATGCGGGCGATGCGGTCGCCGCGAATGCCGAGGTCGCCGTAGTACCACGCGTTGCCGGTGCCGTCCACGATGCGTGCGTTGCCGATCACGACGTCGAACGGGCCGGAGAGCGGCGTGGGCGCGGTGCGTGCGGCGGGCGTGCACGCGACGAGTGCGGCGGCGGCCGCGAGGGCGAGCGAGCGGTGCATGGGAATTCCAACCGGGTCAAGTGCGCCACCAGAATGCGCGGCGGCCCGACAGTTCGCCAGACGGCGAGCCAGGCGCAGGTGGCTCAGAGATCGCGGCGGAGGAAGACCTGTGCGGTGCCGGCGCGATAGAAGTCGGGGATGCGGCCCACCTCACGGAACCCCGCGGTGCGCAGCATCTCGACGGCGGGTGCGAAGGTCGCGTCGTCCGGCCACTCGGCCATCGCGAAGCGGGCGCCCATTGCCCGAAGCACGTCGCAGGCCCGGTCCACGATGTGCGGATCGTGGCCGACCATCAGGTGGACGCGCCCTGCGCCAACGGCGCCCGACACCAGCCCTACGAGCGCCACGGCATGCACCGCGTCGTCGCGTTCCGTCCACACGGCTACAGCCTCGTCGCTCGCCCCGTGGGCGGCGACGTCCATCAGCTCCAGGGCGCGCGCCACGTATGGCGTGCCGCCAAGCGCCGACGCGACCAGTTCGCGCGCGCCCTGGAGGCTCATGTCAGATGTGCAGCGCGCGCCCCAGGGTGGCCAGCGCTGCTTCCTTGGTGGTCTCCGACAGCGTCGGATGCGCGTGCACCGTGATGCCGATGTCCTCGCTCGAGGCGCGGTACTCGAACCCGAGGACGACCTCGGCGATGAGCTCCGAGACGTTGGGTCCGATCATGTGGCACCCAAGCAGTTCGTCCGTCTCGGCGTCGGCGATGAACTTCACGAATCCCGTGGTCTCGCCCATGGAGCGGGCGCGGCCATTGGCCGAGAACGGGAACTTGCCCGCGCGATACGCGCGGCCGGAGTCCTTCACTTCCTTCTCGGTGAGGCCGACGCTGGCGATCTCGGGCCAGGTGTACACCACCGACGG
>DASZRI010000306.1:0-1704 GCA_035549215.1 Gemmatimonadaceae bacterium
CGCCTGCGACGAGCGTGGCACGAGCATGACGTCGGCGCAGTTCGCCGCGTTCCTCCAGCGGGCCCGCGAAAGCGCCCGGGACGTGGCGTTCGTCATCGGCGGCGCGTACGGGCACGGTGACGCCGTGCGGGCTCGCGCCGACGTGAAGCTCGCGATCGCGCCGTGGACGCTGCCGCACGAGCTTGCGCGCCTGGTCCTGGCCGAGCAGTTGTACCGGGCGGGGACCATCGCCCGCGGCGAGCCCTACCACAAGTGACCCGCGCGCCGCGTTCCGTTATCTTCGTGCGCATGACGATCCGCATCGCCTGCTGTTGCCGCCACGGTCGCGGGGGCCGCGCGTGAGCGATCCGCGCGTGCTCACGAGCCCGCTCGGCGGGTCACGCCTGTCCCGGGCGGTGCAGGAGGGCACGCTCACGTCGCTCATGCCGGCGCGGCCCGGCCGCCCACAGGACTGGCGGGCGCGCGTGGACGCGGTCCGCAGCGCGGCCGCTCGCGGATGGCTCGACGCCCTGCGCGACGCCTTCTCGGCGAATGGCGCCGCCCGCGCACGCCTGGAGCGCGCCGCGAACGGCGGCGTCGTGGTGACCACGGGGCAGCAGCCCGGGCTGTTCGGTGGGCCGATCTACACCTGGAGCAAGGCGCTCAGCGCGCTCGCGCTTGCGGACGCCATCGAGCGAGAGACGGGCGTCCCGGCGGCCCCGGTGTTCTGGGCCGCGACCGACGACGCCGATTACGACGAGGCGAGCGTCACGCAGGTCCTGGTCGACGGCCGGCTGGCACGACTCGCCTCCACGCAGCGCCCGGTGGCTGGAACGCCGATGGCGCACGCGCCGCTCGGCGACGTGTCCGCGCAGCTCGCGCTGCTTCGCGCGGCCTGTGGTTCCGCGGCCAACCATGGCGCGCTTGCCGCCGTGCAGCGAGCGTACCGCGAAGGGACGACCGTCGGCAACGCGTATCTCGCGCTGCTTCGTGCACAGCTCGAGCCGTTGGGCGTCGCCGTGCTCGACGCGTCGCACCCCGCGCTGCGCCGCGCCGGTGACCCGGTCCTGCGCGCGGCGTTGCGCCGTGCGCCCGAGGTGGAACGCGCCCTTGCAGGACGCTCCCAGGCGCTCGAGCAGATGGGCTTCACGCCGCAGGTCGCCGACGTCGCCGGCCTCTCGCTCGTGTTCGTCCACGAGCAGGGGCTCAAGCGCCGCGTGCCGGTCAGCGAGGCGGCAGGCCTGGCCGGGAACGCGGACGCCGAGCGTCTCAGCCCGAACGTGCTGCTGCGCCCGGTGCTCGAGCGCAGCATCCTGCCAACCGTGGCCTATGTGGCCGGTCCCGGCGAGCTTGCGTACTTCGCGCAGGTGCCCGCGGTCGCCGAGGCACTGGGGCTTTCGCAGCCGCTGGCCGTGCCGCGCTGGTCGTGCACGATCATCGAGCCGGCCGTGGACCGCGCAATGCAGCGGATCGGCGTGGCGCCCGACGATCTTCGGGACATCACGGCGCTCGAGGCGCGGCTGGCCCGCGCCGCGGTGCCCGATGACACGGCCCGCGCGGTCGCCGTCCTGCGCGCGCTGCTCGAGGCCGGCATGCAGGGCCTCGCCGAGCACGACACGGAGCGCCTCCTGCCTGCCGCCGCGATCGAGGGCACGGCCCGCACGATGGCATGGCGGCTGGACCGCCTGGAGCGGCGCCTCGTGGCGGCGGCCAAGCGCCGCGGCA
>DASZRI010000307.1:0-4758 GCA_035549215.1 Gemmatimonadaceae bacterium
CTTCGGCGCGCCGTCCATCCAGTTCGGCTTCGATGCGCACGACCCGACGCCCGGCGGCGAGCGCGGGGTGCTGCCGACGGTCGGGCTCGCGATCCCGCTTCCCTTGTTCAACCAGAACCAGGGCAACATCGCGGCGGCCACGGCCGAGCGAGACCGCGCGCGCGCCGAGCTCGCGGCCGCACGCCTGGAGAGCGCGCGGGACATCGCGCAGATGACCCGCACGCGCGACATCGCGCTGGCGCGCGTCGCCCGCGACCGCACGCTGCTCGAGAGTGCGAACCGCGTTTCTGCCATGGCCCTGGCGGCGTACGCCGAGGGCGCCGTCGCGCTCCCCGCCGTGCTCGAGGCGCAGCGCAACGCGCGCGAGACGCTGTCACAGTACGTGGACGACCTGGGTGCGGCCAATGTTGCCATTGCCGCGCTCCGCATGCTCACCGCTTCCGCTTCCACCCTCCCATGACACGCCTTGCCCGTTGGATGCTCGCGCTGCTCGCTGCGGGCGCATGTGCCAGGTCCGGTGCCGGCGACTCGGGCGACGACGCCGGCGCCCCGCAAGTGCCGGCCGTTGTCGGCGCGCAGACCGCCGTGGTCAGCAGCCAGCCCTTCGTCGAGACCGTGAACGCGATCGGCCTCGTGGCCCCGCGCGCGGGGCACGTGGCGTCGCTCGCCGCGCCGGCGCCCACGCGCGTCGCGAAGATCTTCGTCACGCTCGGGCAGCACGTATCGGCGGGGCAGGAGCTCGTGCAGTTCGAGCAGGCCACGTTCGACGCGGCGCTGCGCAGCGCGGATGCGGCCGTGGACGCGGCGCAGCGCGCGTACGACCGGGCCCAGCGCCTGGCCGCGCAGGGCATCGCACCGCGCAAGGACGTGGACCAGGCGGCCGCGGACCTCGCGCAGGCGCGCCTCAACCAGGTGGCCGCGCGTCGCGACCAGGAGCTCTCCACGCTTCGCGCCCCGATCGCCGGCGTGGTCACGGAGATGAATGCGGTCCTCGGCGCGAGCGCGGACATGTCGCGCCCGCTCGTGGAGGTCATGGACCCCGCGGCGCTCGATGTGATCCTGCAGCTCTCCCCCGACGATGCGGCGCGCGTGCGCCCGCAGCAGGAAGTGCAGCTCAGCGCCGGGCAGTCGGCGGGCGGTGAATCGCTGGGCACTGGCCGTGTCGCCGACGTCGCGGCCGAGGTGGACTCGGCCACGCGCACCGTGGCCGTCCGCGTCGTGACGGCGAAGACGCTGCGGCCCCTGCGCGCCGGCGAGACGCTGATGGGCGCCATCGTCGTTGCGCGCGTCCCGAACGCGCTCGCGATCCCCGTGGATGCGCTCGTGCCCGAGGGCGAGGGATACCACGTGTTCGTGGTGGACTCCGGCAGCGTGGCGCATGTGCGCGACGTGAAGGTCGGCGCGCGCACGGAGCAGTTCGTGGAGATCAGGGACGGGCTCAAGCCCGGGGAGCGCGTCGTCACGCACGGCGCGTTCGGGGTGTCGGACAGCGCCAGGATCGTGACGGGGAAGCCGTGAGCCGCGGGCGCTCGCTGTTCGAGACGGTCGCTGCGCAGCGGCGGTTCATCTACCTGGCCGTCGTGCTGCTCAGCGCGGCGGGGGTGTGGGCCGGCCTGCACATGCCGTCCGCCATCTATCCGGAGCTCGTCTTTCCGCGCGTCACGGTCGTGGCCGAAGGGTCGGCCCTGAACGCGCACCAGGTGGTGCTCGGCATCACGCGCCCGCTGGAAGAGGCGATCAGCGTGGTGCCGGGCGTCCGCCGCGTCCAGTCCAAGTCCATCCGCGGGGCCAGCGAGATCCAGGTCACGTTCGCCCCGAACACGGACATGATCTACGCGCTCCAGCTCGTGCAGGCGCGCGTCAACGAGGTGCAGCCCGACCTGCCGCCCGGCCTCACGCTCGAGGTGGAGCGGATGACGCCGTCCGTGTTCCCGATCCTCTCCTACAACCTGGAGGGCGGTGACCCGGCCACCCTGTACGACATCGCCCGCTACCAGCTCAAGCCGATCATCTCGCGGATCCCGGGCGTCGGGCGCGTGGACGTGCAGGGTTCCAGCGTCCGCGAGCTCGAGGTGGTGGCCGATCCGGCACGGCTCGCGTCGCACGGGCTCAGCTACGACGACCTCGCCTCGACCATCCGGCAGGCGGTGAGCGTCAGCGCTGTCGGGCGCGTGTCGCAGGACTACAAGCAGTACCTCATCGTCACCGCGAACGAGGCCCACGCCGCCGACGACATCGCGAACGTGGTCGTGGCCCCCGGCGTGCGCGTGCGCGACCTCGCCACCGTCACGCTCGGCACGGAGGACCACACGAGCATCATCTCGGGTGATGGCCGCCCGGCTGCGCTGATCAACATCACGCGCCAGATCGGCGGCAACACGCTCGCCCTCGCCGACAGCGTGGCCGGTGTCGCGCGCGCGGTGAGCGCCACGCTGCCGCCCGGCGTGCACCTCAAGGCCGTGTATGACCAGGCGGCCCTGGTGCGCGACGCCGTGCGCGCGGTGCGGGACGCGATGATCATCGGCGCCGTGCTGGCCGTCATCATCCTGCTCCTCTTCCTGCGCCACGCCCGCATCACCGCCATCAGCGCCGCGTCCATCCCGCTGACCATGGTCATCACGCTCTTCGTGATGAACCTGTTCGGCCAGACGCTGAACCTGATGACGCTGGGCGCAATGGCCATCGCCATCGGCCTCGTGATCGACGACGCCGTGGTGATCACCGAGAACATCGTCCGCCACCTGCACCTCACCCCGGATCGCTCGATGGCCATCCGCGAGGCGGTGCAGGAGCTGATCTGGCCCGTCACGTCGTCCACGATCACGACGGTGGTCGTCTTCCTGCCGCTGGGCCTGCTGGAGGGCGTCGTCGGGCAGTTCTTTGCGGCGCTGTCGCTCACGCTCACCATTGCGGTGCTGATCTCGCTCCTGCTCGCGTTCACGATCATCCCGCTGCTGAGCGAGCAGTACCTCACGGCGCGCGACGCGGAGTTCGAGGGCGAAGCGGGTTCCGGCGTGCTGGCACGCATCGGCCGCGCCGTGGACGCGCTCTCCGAGCGGTACGAGCGCTCGCTGGGCGTCGTGCTCCACCATGTGCGATGGGTGCTGGCCGTGGCGGTGCTGCTGGTCGCGGCCGGCTACGCCGCGTACACCTTCGCGCCCACGGGCTTCCTGCCGGAGATGGACGAGGGCGCCTTCGTCCTCGACTACTTCACGCCGGGCGGCACCGCACTCAACGAGACGGACCGCCAGCTCCACACCGTGGAGCGCATCCTGGCCGGCATGCCGGAGATCACCGGCACCTCGCGGCGCACGGGCGCCGAGCTCGGCCTCTTTGCCACCGAGCAGAACAGCGGGGACCTGGTGGCGCGGCTCAAGCCCAGGAGCGAGCGCGACCGCAGCATCTTCGAGGTGATCGACGACGCGCGCTCCCGCGTCGCTGCGGCCGTTCCGCGCCTGCACGTCGAGTTCGTGCAGATCCTGTCGGACGTGATCGGCGACCTGGCGGGGAACCCGAACCCGGTCGAGATCAAGCTCTTCGGCGCGAACCTCGACCAGCTCGAGGGCTATGCCCACCAGCTTTCACCGGACCTCGCCAAGGTGGACGGGCTGGAGGACTTCTTCGACGGCGTCGTCGAGCCCAACGCCGAGCTGCAGATGCGCGTGCACGACGCCGAGGCCGGCCGCCTGGGGCTGACGCCCGACCAGGTGGGCACCCAGGTCGGCGGCGCGCTCCTCGGCGTGCCCGCGGGCGAGTTGCGCCTGGAGGACCGCGTGATCGGCGTCCGCGTCCGTGCGCCGGACTCGGTGCGCTTCGACCCCGTGCGGCTCGGCGCCATTCCTGTCATCGCGCCCGGGTCCCATGCCGTGACACCGCTCGGCGCGCTCGCGTCGTTCACGCCCACGGACGCGCGCAGCACGCTCACGCGCGAGAACCAGCAGCAGATGATCACGATGACCGCCAACGTCAGTGGCCGCGCGCTCAGCGGCGTGGTGCAGGACGTGAAGCGGATCCTGGCGAAGTACCCCGCGCCATCCGGGGTGCGCGTGGAACTGGCCGGCCAGTACGCCAGCCAGCAGGATGCCTTCCACCAGATGCTGCTCGTGCTTGCGCTGGCCGCCGCCAGCGTCGTCGCGGTCATGGTCATCCAGTTCCGCTCGTTCGTGGAGCCGCTCGTGGTGCTGCTCGCCGCGCCCCTCTCGTTCGTCGGGGCCATGGCGCTGCTCATGCTCACCGGCACGGCGCTCAATGTGTCGTCGTTCATGGGGCTCATCCTGCTCGTCGGGCTCATCGTGAAGAACGGCATCATCCTGCTCGACTTCACGCGGTACCGGATGCAGCACAACGGCCTGGAGCTCGAGCCCGCGCTGCGCGATGCCGCGCGCGTCCGGCTCCGCCCCATCCTCATGACGACGCTCTGCACCCTGTTCGGCCTGCTCCCGCTGGCGCTCGGCATCGGCGCGGGCAGCGAGCTGCAGCGGCCGCTCGCGCTCGCCGTCATCGGCGGGCTCGCGCTCTCCACGCCGATCACGCTGTATGTCGTGCCGACGCTGCTGACCGCCATCCGGGGACGCAGCTACCGCTTGCCGGCCGCCGACTAGTCGGGCATCGGCCGCTGGCCGGCTCGGGTGCGTTTCCGTACGTTTTGCACATGCGGATTGCACCGGGACTGCGTGCAGCAACGTTGCTGGCCCTTGCGGGCGCGGCCTGCCAGGCCGGGTCCGGCCCGGCGTCGCGGGCCCGCGACCCGGCGGGGCG